>NZ_JADRHM010000156.1 GCF_018205345.1 Fusobacterium sp. DD2 | reverse complement strand
AAATTTATTATGTAGTTTTCAAATAATCCATAAGTAACGAAGTTACGCATAGGATTATTTAGACACAGATGACATAGGAATCTGTGCTACCATAAAAAAAACACTGTTTGGTGAGAATAGCTACAGGGATACACCTAGTCACATTCCGAACCTAGAAGTTAAGCCTGTAAACGCTGAAAGTACTTGGTTGGAGACGACCTG
>NZ_JADRHM010000155.1 GCF_018205345.1 Fusobacterium sp. DD2 | reverse complement strand
TTTAAATATCAATTCCATAATATTAAAGCTAAAAACCAGAGAGTTCATAAAATTTCAAAATATTCCAAAAATTATTTCACCAACTCTGATATTATCCATTATGGGTTAATTACTGTTATCCACACTTTTGGTCGTGACCTTAAATGAAATCCACATGTTCACGCCATTGTTACTCTGGGAGGTTTTAACAAAAATTACAAATATATT
>NZ_JADRHM010000154.1 GCF_018205345.1 Fusobacterium sp. DD2 | reverse complement strand
TTTTTTTATGGCTAAATTAACAAATGAACAAAAAATTGAAATTTATGAAAGAAAATTAGAAGGTGAATCTTTAAGAAAGTTAGGTCGAGAGTTTAAGGTGAATTTTCATAGATTGGAGTATTTAGTTAGACTTCTAAAAAAACATGGATATGGTATTCTTAGACAAGGCAAAAACAAACATTATTCTAAGGAATTTAAAGAATCAGCGATCAATAGGGTTTTACTGAATAATGAGGCCATTCTGG
>NZ_JADRHM010000153.1 GCF_018205345.1 Fusobacterium sp. DD2 | reverse complement strand
CCAAAAAATGTTTCCATAATGCAGTTATCAAGGCAATTCCCTTTCCTAGACATAGACTGAAGGATCCCGTGTTCTTTTAATTTATTCCTAAAGTATTCATGCTGATACTGCCATCCCTGATCAGAATGCAGTATTAATCCTTCAAGAGTAGGAAATTTTTTAAAAGCATTCTCAAGCATATTCCTTATCTGCTTTAAATTTGGACTCATTGATAAATCATATGATATTATCTCATTGCTATACATATCAAGAATTGGC
>NZ_JADRHM010000152.1 GCF_018205345.1 Fusobacterium sp. DD2 | reverse complement strand
ATGCGGGAATAGCTCAGTTGGTAGAGCGTCAGCCTTCCAAGCTGAATGTCGCGAGTTCGACCCTCGTTTCCCGCTCCATCTCATGGGGATATGGCTCAGTTGGGAGAGCGTCGCACTTGCACTGCGAAGGTCAGCGGTTCGATCCCGCTTATCTCCACCATGCCTAGATAGCTCAGTTGGCTAGAGCATACGGTTCATACCCGTACGGTCGATGGTTCGAATCCATTTCTAGGCACCATATTTGTATAAAACGCTTCTTCT
>NZ_JADRHM010000151.1 GCF_018205345.1 Fusobacterium sp. DD2 | reverse complement strand
TGTACTGCACCCAAAATCTTAGACAACTAAGATGGAGGGTGTAGTTTTTTTATGGCTAAATTAACAAATGAACAAAAAATTGAGATTTATGAAAGAAAATTAAAAGGTGAATCTTTAAGAAAGTTAGGTCGGGAATTTAAAGTAAATTTTCATAGATTGGAGTATTTAGTTAGACTTCTAAAAAAACATGGATATGGTATTCTCAGACAAGGCAAAAATAACCATTATTCTAAGGAATTTAAAGAATCTACAATTAATAGAGTTTTATTGAATAATGAGGCTATTCTGT
>NZ_JADRHM010000150.1 GCF_018205345.1 Fusobacterium sp. DD2 | reverse complement strand
CCCAATTCTTGATATGTATAGCAATGAGATAATATCATATGATTTATCAATGAGCCCAAATTTAAAGCAGATAAGGAATATGCTTGAGAATGCTTTTAAAAAATTTCCTACGCTTGAAGGATTAATACTGCATTCTGATCAGGGATGGCAGTATCAGCATGAATACTTTAGAAATAAATTAAAAGAACACGGGATTATTCAGTCTATGTCTAGGAAAGGGAATTGCCTTGATAACTGTATTATGGAAACATTTTTTGGAAGAGTAAAGAATGAAATGTATTTTGGAAATGAAAAGCGG
>NZ_JADRHM010000149.1 GCF_018205345.1 Fusobacterium sp. DD2 | reverse complement strand
AGTGAAGGAGCGTCTTTTTTTATTAAAATTTAGGAGTTTGAGTAACAAAAAATATTTGTATTCTTATTTCTTTGTTGTATAAATAAAAAATAGATGATTATTTAATATTTTTTATTCTTTTCTGTTATTGAAATATAAAATTTCATTAAAATAAAAAAGTAGATATAAAATATATAGTAATTTTAAGTATAAGGCTTTTTATAGAAGAGTAAAAAATTCTCTCTACTTATCTTTAAATGCGAGGATTTTAATATTTATATTTTTAAAATAAATTTTAAAACGTGTTGACAAAATTTCAAAATTATGATATTATAATTCTTGTGATGAACG
>NZ_JADRHM010000148.1 GCF_018205345.1 Fusobacterium sp. DD2 | reverse complement strand
TATTCTTAGGAAGATAACCAGGAAGTTTAACTTTAGCATTATATATTCCCTTATTCTTCTTTTTAAGAAGTCCAAAGAAAGATTTAAAAGAACCATCAACTTCTTTGAGAATCTGTTGTGACATATTAGAATTAAGAGTTTTATAGTTATCACTACTTTTTAAAAGAGAATTATTTTTTTGATAATTAAGATATTTATTTTCTTGAAAATAGTACTGTCTAATATTATACACTGCTTGATTATATAGATTTTTAGCAGTATGGGAAAGTTCTCTAAGAGAAAGATATTCTTCTTTAGAAAGATGTTTAAGTTGTTGTTTAACTGTAAGATACATA
>NZ_JADRHM010000147.1 GCF_018205345.1 Fusobacterium sp. DD2 | reverse complement strand
CTTGTTCAGGAAGAAGAGTTAGCAAAGAACAAAAAGTCAGAGTAATAACTGAACTTAGAGCAAAATATCCTTTAAAAATATTACTTTTAATATCTGGTATAGCAAGAGCTACATACTATTTTTATCTAAATAAACAGGATAATGATTTAAAAAATCAAGATATTATTGATAGAATCAAAGAAATATTTTACGCGAATAAAAAGAGATATGGATACCGCAGAATTACATTAGAACTTAAAAATCAAGGGATGAATGTTAACCATAAGAAAGTTTTGAGATTAATGAATAAATTAAATTTAAAAAGCATTACGCGCAAAAGAAGAAAATATTCATCTTATCAAGGAAC
>NZ_JADRHM010000146.1 GCF_018205345.1 Fusobacterium sp. DD2 | reverse complement strand
CTTTCAAAGATGAATTTATTCCTTTATCATCAATTATTCCACCACTAGCAGCAGTTGTTGCAAAGACAGATAAGAAAGGTATTGTAAAATCTTTAGTATTTGTCGGTGATGGATGCCATATAATCAACATTAAAGACAAAGAAGAAGCAAGAGAACCAGATTTTGAAGAAGCAAAAGAATTTGTAAAAAATGAATTTAAGAAATCTGTTTACAATGATATATACAATAAAGTTGTAGAAGAGATATTAAATAAAAAACACGGTGGAAATGTTGAAAAAGCTTCTTCAGAAGAAAAAGTTGAAGAAAAAAAGAGTGAATAATTAGGAGGCTATTATGAAAAAAATATTAATGATTATTACTTTA
>NZ_JADRHM010000145.1 GCF_018205345.1 Fusobacterium sp. DD2 | reverse complement strand
ATTTCAAAGATGAATTTATTCCTTTATCATCAATTATTCCACCACTAGCAGCAGTTGTTGCAAAGACAGATAAGAAAGGTATTGTAAAATCTTTAGTATTTGTCGGTGATGGATGTCATATAATCAACATTAAAGATAAAGAAGAAGCAAGAGAACCAGATTTTGAAGAAGCAAAAGAATTTGTAAAAAATGAATTTAAGAAATCTATTTACAACGATATGTACAATAAAGTTGTAGAAGAGATATTAAATAAAAAACATGGTGGAAATGTTGAAAAAGCTTCTTCAGAAGAAAAAGTTGAAGAAAAAAAGAGTGAATAATTAGGAGGCTATTATGAAAAAAATATTAATGATTATTACTTTG
>NZ_JADRHM010000144.1 GCF_018205345.1 Fusobacterium sp. DD2 | reverse complement strand
TTTTATCCTCTCTAACATCATTTTCCTCTTTTAGCTTATCGAAGTTTTCTACAGTTACCTTTTCTAAGATCTCTCCTGCTTTATCTCCATCTTTCATAAAGATAGTATCAATTTTAAATTTAGGTTCAATCTTAAAGTTTTTCTTGTTGTCCTCAAATATCTTTTTAAGTACATCATCTTCAACTTTTAAGTTATCAAGTATTTTTCTTGTCTCTCTGTCAAGAAAATAATTTATAAGTACATTTTCACTTTGTAAACGGATATTTGCCAACTCAAGTGATGTATACTCCCCTTGTTGGGCTTCGCTTAGCAATACACTGTGTAACAATTGTTCGTCCATAATCTCCTCCCAAGTTGTATATTTATTTTGTTCTAGTTATTTTGTAATAACTGATCTAA
>NZ_JADRHM010000143.1 GCF_018205345.1 Fusobacterium sp. DD2 | reverse complement strand
GAGTATATTCCAAAACGTCTTATCATTTTAAAATGTTTTGGTGGAATGTGGATAATTAATTTAGAAAGAAAAGTTTCAACATCAAGAGTAAGCTCAGTTCTTTTCTTATTATCAGCAAGACTTTCATAATAGAAAGTAACTTTATTATCGCTAGTGTCAATAATTCTATATTCTGCAATAGGAGCACGTGAAAGATATCTGCCAATATATTTAATTGCATTGGTACTGTTATTTAAATCATTATTAGCAACATTGAAAAACAAACGAATATCTTTCTTATACAGTTGATTTGCTACCGCGTAGGCTTTAGCTTTAATTTTCTTATTGTAATTGCCACTTTTAACGATATCGATGACAAGTTTCCTCCATTGTCCAGCGATAGAATTAACATGAAAGTAATTTTTTT
>NZ_JADRHM010000142.1 GCF_018205345.1 Fusobacterium sp. DD2 | reverse complement strand
TCTTTTAAAATTACTCCTTCCTTATATGGTAATACAGATCTTTTACTTTTTTTTGTTACATTAAGATAATATTCCTTTCCATTATACACTGCTTTTATTTTATCACTTAAAATTTCTACTTTTTCTGATGTTTTATGATTAGCATAATCTATTGGAGTTAATTCTATATATCTAATAGGACTATCACTTTTATCTCCATCTGTAGTATATCCATCTAGGTCTACATATTTATTAAGTCTTTGATAGTAAAAATAAGTTTTATCCAAAACAGAACAAGCAGTAAAGCTCAATATAGTCATTGTAAATATTACTATTTTTAATATTTTTTTCATATTTTTCCTCCATCATTTTTATTTGCTATCTCCCTTTATACTTATCTGCTGGACCATAATAGACAGGTTTTACTGTATCAATATTTAATCCATCTGCTATCGGATTA
>NZ_JADRHM010000141.1 GCF_018205345.1 Fusobacterium sp. DD2 | reverse complement strand
GGCGGTTAAAAAAAAGAATTAACAAAACTTGCAAAGCAAGAATGTTAGCTCATTTGAATGATGTTTGTAACCGCCAATAACCTGCCAATCTGATTTTTTGGCAATTTTAAACTCTCAATTATAGCGTATTTTATAATAGTGAAGTAGAGAGTTGAAAAGTAAAAACATAAAAGTATAAAAAAAAACTACCCAATTCTAGGTAGTTTGATTGTCATAAAAATGGCGGTGAAGGAGAGATTTGAACTGTTCTGTAATAGTACTAAAACGTATTATTTTCTATCTAAATTTAATATAATTTATTCAATTATATTCAAATATAATAAAAAAGAAATAGCCTTTTTCTATAACAATCATCAAATTATATTATATAAAAAAATCCTTAAAAATCAGATAGCTATAGTTTTTATACTTTTCTTCATCATAATTACTCAGTAACTCATTTTTAATCCCTTAATGAGCAGCCTGA
>NZ_JADRHM010000140.1 GCF_018205345.1 Fusobacterium sp. DD2 | reverse complement strand
CATTGGAAAGATCGCTGATAACCATATTAAAAGAAATTTTGAAGCAAATAAACCAAATGAAAAATGGTTTACTGATATTACAGAATTTAATTTGAAAGGAAGTAAGCTGTATTTATCACCAATATTAGACGCTTATGGAAGGTATATCGTCTCATATAATATTTCAACATCACCAAACTCAGTTCAGGTGATAGATATGCTAAATAAAGCGTTTAAACGTAATTCTAATATTGATAATTTAATATTTCACAGCGATCAGGGATGGCAATATCAGCATAAATTTTATACTAAGCGACTGGAAGAAAAAAATATTATTCAGAGTATGTCAAGAAAAGGGAATAGCTTAGATAATGGATTAATGGAAAGCTTCTTTGGAATAATAAAATCAGAAATATTTTATGGACAAGAAAATAATTACAAGAATATAAAAGAATTAAAATTAGCGATAGAAGAGTATATAGATTACTATAACAACAGAAGGATTAAGGAAAAATTAAAAG
>NZ_JADRHM010000139.1 GCF_018205345.1 Fusobacterium sp. DD2 | reverse complement strand
ACTCCTATTTAGGAATAATAAAAATAGTGAATTAATGAATTATTATTAAAAGGTTGTATTTCATAATAAGATTAGATATCTGTATATCTTTTAAGAAAAAATAGATAGAATAAAAAAATAAAATAATATGTATACGAACAATAATAATTATTTGAAATTATTTCTATTCAAAGTTATTTTTATCTATAAATCTTTGTAATATAGTAGCTTAGGAAATTTATATTCTTTACAATAATATCTTCCACGCTTTGTATTTAACAGAGTTTTAATATGTATATGAACAATAATAACTGGTGATATTCAATATTATATAAATAAAAAAAGAGGCTGTTGCAATTTTTCTAAATAATAAAATTCTCTAACGTAGAAATAGTTTCTATTTATATTGCTTACAGAAAGAAAATCTGAAACTCACTTCGTTCAGACAGTCGAATTTTCAGTATTCTGTTTCGCTGCATAAATTACAAAACTATTTCTAATCTCGCGAATTTTATTTTTATCATTTTAAAAATAAAC
>NZ_JADRHM010000138.1 GCF_018205345.1 Fusobacterium sp. DD2 | reverse complement strand
AGACATAAACATGCTATTATTGAAGCTTACATATACATTTCAAGAAAAAAAACATTGATTTTTTAACTCTATATGTATATAATATATAATATATAATAAAGATAATATCAAAATATATTTTACTATCTTTACTGTTAGCAACTCCAGTTATAACATTTCATATTAAAAATACATTTAGTTTAGAATGGAGGAATTATTATGAAGAAAATAATTTTAACTTTAATTTTAACTCTTGCTTCAGTTACTGCATTTGCATCTGTTGGAGAGGGAGTTGGAAATGGATACAAAGATGAAATAAAGGTATCAGTGGAAAAAGACGGTGATAAAATAGTAGCTATTAAAGTTATCAAAATGGATGAAACAAAAAGAATTGCTCAGCCAGCTATTGAGAAACTTACTCAGGAGATTATTGCTCAACAGAAAGTAGAAGTCGACAACGTAGCAGGAGCTACTTATACATCTCTTGGTTTTAAAGAAGCAGTTAAAAATGCAATTAACAATGCTAAATAAAATATGAACATAAAAAAA
>NZ_JADRHM010000137.1 GCF_018205345.1 Fusobacterium sp. DD2 | reverse complement strand
GTATAGATTTTTAGCAGTATGGGAAAGCTCTCTAAGAGAAAGATATTCTTCTTTAGAAAGATGTTTAAGTTGTTGTTTAACTGTAAGATACATAACAAAATCACCTCCTTTTCATATGCTTAATTATATCATACATTTAAATTCAAAAAAAAGAGGTAAGAGCAAAAAAATTTCAATTCATCTCCCATTTTTTCATATAGAGAAAGCATCTCAGCTTCAAGTTCAAACATATGGTTAAAAGCTGATTTTAATATATCCCTTATAGTTTTTCCCTTTTCCAAGTTACAGTTCCCTCATCTGGCATAAGGTTACCAGTTATTATATCTAGAAATGTTGTTTTCCCTTCACCATTGGCTCCAACAAGTCCAATGTGCTCTCCTTTCAAAAGTCTGAAAGAGGCGTCTTCTAATATTACTCTTGAACCAAATCCATGGCTCAGATTATTTACATCTAAAATACTCATTGTTTTTCCTTATTACTGCTGTTATTATTGTCCGTATACATATCTATCTATGTTTTTCCATTATCTATCTATAAAATTTAGTTCTAATTTTTAG
>NZ_JADRHM010000136.1 GCF_018205345.1 Fusobacterium sp. DD2 | reverse complement strand
TATTGGAAAGATCGCTGATAACCATATTAAAAGAAATTTTGAAGCAAATAAACCAAATGAAAAATGGTTTACTGATATTACAGAATTTAATTTGAGAGGAAATAAGCTGTATTTATCACCAATATTAGACGCTTACGGAAGGTATATCGTCTCATATAACATTTCAACATCACCAAACTCGATTCAGGTGATAGATATGTTAAATAAAGCGTTTAAACGCAATTCTAATATTGATAATTTAATATTTCATAGCGATCAGGGATGGCAATATCAGCATAAATTTTATACTAAGCGACTAGAAGAAAAAAATATTATTCAAAGTATGTCAAGAAAAGGGAATAGTTTAGATAATGGATTAATGGAAAGCTTCTTTGGAATAATAAAATCAGAAATATTTTATGGACAAGAAAATAATTACAAGAATATAAAAGAATTAAGATTAGCGATAGAAGAGTATATAGATTACTATAATAACAGAAGAATTAAGGAAAAATTAAAAGGATTAACTCCTGCGAAATACAGGAATCAATCCTTATTAGTCAATAATTAAAATATGTGTCTAAGAAAATGGGTTCACTACA
>NZ_JADRHM010000135.1 GCF_018205345.1 Fusobacterium sp. DD2 | reverse complement strand
TGATAAATTGGATAATTTAATTAAAATAGAAGCACATGGAAATAAAATGTCTAGTATAAAATTTTTAGACCAAATCTTTATCTATGGACGTTTTATTAACTTTGAAAGAAATATAAAAAACATCATAAAGTTACCATTTGATATATCTAATCATTCGGTATTTTGTACAAGTTGGCATAGTAAAACTTCTGAAATAATTTCTATAAATGCAGATGTTGCAGATAAGCATAATTTAGAAATACTATGTACTAGTGAAACACGTTCAACAATCTCAGGATTTTATTTAGTTATTGGAAATTATGAATTGGATAATTAATTTTCTATACCAACTACAAATATACTACAAATACCTGGGTTTACATCAAAAAGTTTTATTATGTTTCTATCTCCACCAGTAATTTTAGCTGTTTGACATATTACAGATTTTCCAATAAATCCATTTTGTAATTCAATAGAAATTTCCTTTTGAAAGGATTTTAGAATAAAAAAACCATAATAAAAAATTTGATTTTTTATCTTGAACTTAAAAATATTTCTTATAAATTCATTGTTCAATTGTACATCTTCAATACTGCATAAATTATTAAATT
>NZ_JADRHM010000134.1 GCF_018205345.1 Fusobacterium sp. DD2 | reverse complement strand
GGTTATGAAGACAGAGATTGAGGTAGTTGCGGCTATAATTGAAAATGAAAAATCGGAGATATTGTGTACTTTACGTCCTCTTGGCAAAAGTTTTGGAAATATGTGGGAGTTTCCAGGAGGAAAAATCGAACAGGGAGAAACCCCGTCCATGGCTCTTAAAAGAGAGGTGAAGGAAGAACTTAATCTTGATATAAATGTTGGAGATATATTTATTTGGGTGAAAAAAGAATATAAAGAGTTTAAAATAAGTTTGAGATGTTATTTATGTAAGATAAAAAATATGGATGATTTTATCTTAAAAGAGCATGCAGCTTTTTTATGGTTAAAAAGAGAAAATTTAAATTCTCTTATGTGGGTTCCAACAGACTCTATTATAATAAAAAAATTAAAAGGTGAATAAAGCATCGTAATTATTTAAAATTGGGAATTCAGTAAAATATTTTACTGAATTCTTTTTATTTTTTGATAAAAAAAGAAAAAAAGTCCTTGACATTTTTCTGAGAATGGCGTATCATATATATCACATGCGGAGAAATCTGCGAAGGACATTAGCAACAGAATAGAGAAAGATAAGTAATGCAAACACAACAATAAATTGGTGTAATTAATTTCAGTAAATTTTACTGAGTAATAAATAGATTGAACGAAGAGTTT
>NZ_JADRHM010000133.1 GCF_018205345.1 Fusobacterium sp. DD2 | reverse complement strand
TATGTAGCAAAGTTTTTATAATTTCATAAGGTCATCTTATATAAATTAGTTTATAGATGCGTTGTTTAGTTTTTCTAGATTATCTAGTTTTTCTTTATATTCTCTTAATTTATTTCCATAATCAAGATAATTATTTACTTTTTGTTCAAGGGCTTTCATTTCATCAGTAATTCTTGCCATTTCAGCTTGCATTATTTGTCCACGAGTTTTATTATTATATCTTACTGTAACAAAATCCTTATTTTCTGGCTCTTCTGCTACAGCCTCTTCTTTTGCCTCTTTTACATTTTCTTCAACAACTGCATTTTGTTCTGCTGCTGCTTGCTCAGCTGCAATTTTTTCTTCTTGAGCTTTTTGTTCTGCCATTTCTTTTTCTTCAGCTAATTTTATCAATCTAGCTTTTTGTGCGTCTTCTGAAGTCATATTTTGATTTGCTGAAGTACATCCAACAATTGCTAGTACTGATAGAAATAATAAAAATTTTTTCATAAAATTCCTCCACACTTTCCATTATAATCTATAATTACTGTTGATTTTCCAATTTTGCCTGTTCATTTGCATAATGTAAAAGTCTATTCATTTGTTGTTCTTTTGTCTCAGGACCATTATTTGCAGATGCAGATGTACATGCTGCTGTTCCTAGTACAACTCCTAA
>NZ_JADRHM010000132.1 GCF_018205345.1 Fusobacterium sp. DD2 | reverse complement strand
AAATAAGCAGGATACTGATTTAAAAAATAAAGATATCATTGATAAAATCAAAGAAATATTTTACGCGAATAAAAAGAGATATGGATATCGCAGAGTTACATTAGAGCTTAAAAATCAAGGGATGAATGTTAACCATAAGAAAGTTTTGAGATTAATGAATAAATTAAATTTAAAAAGCATTACACGCAAAAGAAGAAAATATTCATCTTATCAAGGAACTATTGGAAAGATTGCAGATAACCATATTAAAAGAAATTTTGAAGCAAATAAACCAAACGAAAAATGGTTCACAGATATTACAGAATTTAATTTGAGAGGAAATAAGCTGTATTTATCACCAATATTAGACGCTTATGGAAGGTATATCGTCTCATATAATATTTCAACATCACCAAACTCGGTTCAGGTGATAGATATGCTAAATAAAGCGTTTAAACGTAATTCTAATATTGATAATTTAATATTTCACAGCGATCAGGGATGGCAATATCAGCATAAATTCTATACTATGCGACTAGAAGAAAAAAATATTATTCAGAGTATGTCAAGAAAAGGGAATAGTTTAGATAATGGATTAATGGAAAGCTTCTTTGGAATAATAAAATCAGAAATATTTTATGGACAAGAAAATAATTATAAGAATATAAAAGAATTAAAACTAGCGATAGAAGAGTATATAGATTACTATAACAACAGAAGGATTAAGGAAAAATTAAAAG
>NZ_JADRHM010000131.1 GCF_018205345.1 Fusobacterium sp. DD2 | reverse complement strand
AGAATTCTTTTCTTTCTAAAAATTTGAAATTATCCATTCTTTTAAGACTTAAAGATAAAATATCCTTAAAAGATATAGCTAAAGAGCATTTTGTATCTATAACAATAGTACAGAGAATCATGAATCATGGATATAAAGATTTATTTGTTTCTAAAAATACACTTTCTGAAGTCTTGTGTTTTGATGAATTCAAATCAACAAAAGATTCTTTAGGCGCCATGTCCTTCATTTTTATGGATGCAGTTAATAGAAAAATTATTGATATTGTAGAAAATAGGCAACTTAATTCACTAGAAGGCTATTTTTCTAAATTTTCCTTTGAAGCTAGAAAAAATATTAAGCATATTGTAATTGATATGTATCTCCATGCATAAGTTTAATAAGAAGATTCTTTCCAAAGACTAAGATCATCATAGATACATTTCATATAGTTCAACTCATTAACAGAGCGCTGAATAAGTTGAGAATTACTGCGATGAACAGTTTTAAAGCAAAGAATCCTTCCCTCTATAGAAAGTTTAAAAGAGAATAGAAATTATTCCTTTGCGATTCTCTGAAACTTTCACATAAAAGAAATTATTGTCGTTCTTTTAAATATTTAATATCTCCAGATGAAAAACTCGATCATCTTTTAAAATAGAATGAGATACTAGCGAAGGATTACAATCTCTATCAATATTTGCTTGGTTCAATTCAAAGCAACAATTATCAAAGCCTTTTCCA
>NZ_JADRHM010000130.1 GCF_018205345.1 Fusobacterium sp. DD2 | reverse complement strand
TTGAGGTTTATCAGCTTCAAATTTAGGCAAAATATCCATATCAAAAAAACTTGACTTTGATGTATAGCTTTCTTCTTGCTCTACAAATTTCAAGCTGTATAACTTACATAAGTATTCAAGTTTTTCTCTTAATTTTCCAAACGGAATATTAACAAAAGTCTGATTATTCGCCTTTCCAATATTACTGTTTCTTTGGAAAGTTTCATTGTATCCGCACACTAAAGTACCTATATTGTTTTCTAAACAGTAGTTTATTATCTTTCTTGCTGTTTTAGACATATAGTCATTTACTTTATTATTGCGAGAACTATATAGATATTTTTGTCTTAAAGTTGGTTTTTTACCATATTTTTGCTTATCTTTAATACTTTGAAGACGAGCATTTTCTTTATTAAACCATTGGTTAATAGATTTTAGTTTTTTACCATCTATTATGAAAGATCTGCCTTTACTTGTAACACAAGTTGCAAGATTATTAATTCCGAAATCAATAGCCAGTGCATGGTTTTTATCTAAATTTCTTTGTTCTTCTTCTACTTCATAAGTATATTGAACTTCAAAGAACCTGGCGTTAAATTTAGGAATAATTCTAATCTCTTTAATCTTTTTATCAAGTAAAATAGGTGGAATCTTAATTGAAATCTTTTTATGATTCTTTTTAAAAGAATTAGAGTATGGAATTACAAGAGTATCTTCATTAAGTCTAACAAAACCAATAACAAGAGTAGTAAAAC
>NZ_JADRHM010000129.1 GCF_018205345.1 Fusobacterium sp. DD2 | reverse complement strand
AATCTATTTACTCTTAAAGTTTGTTTTAGTGTTACTGGTGGCATATCTATTATCATCTTATCATCTACTCTTACCTTTCCAAAGTATAGCACTGTTCCTTCTTTTAAAATTACTCCTTCATCATATGGTAATACAGATGTTTGTCCTTTTACATTTAAACTATATTCCTTTCCATTATACACTGCTTTTATTTTATCACTTAAAATTTCTACTTTTTCTGATGTTTTATGATTAGCATAATCTATTGGAATTAATTCTATATATCTAATAGGACTATCACTTTTATCTCCATCTGTAGTATATCCGTCTAGGTCTATATATTTATTAAGTCTTTGATAGTAAAAATAAGTTTTATCCAAAACAGAACAAGCAGTAAAGCTTAATATAGTCATTGTAAATATTACTATTTTTAATATTTTTTTCATTTTTCCTCACCTTTTCCTTTATTGAAAATTTTATCTTTTAGTCTTTGAATTAATGATTTAGTATTTTCTCCATTATTTCCTGATTGCTATTGTTATAATATTAATTAATCTTAATAAGCCATCCTATTTTACTAAAGTATACTATATAAAAAACAATTTTTGAATATAAATAAAAAAACTACCTAATTTTAGGTAGTTTGCTTGTTACATTATAGTGAGCAGAGTTGAAAGATAATATTGAAAAAAATTATGCTAATCTTAAAAACAACAAATTCACTAAAACTATCAATAATTGAGGTTTTTCAAAATTT
>NZ_JADRHM010000128.1 GCF_018205345.1 Fusobacterium sp. DD2 | reverse complement strand
AAGGAGTGGTATACTACTGCTCCTTTTTCTAATAATAAATTAAATATGGAATTATAAAGAATTGGGAAATAGAGGTTGAATAAATGGGAAAAAAGAGTTAGTATATTATTATAGGGGAATATACTATAAAATATTGCAAGGAGGATTTTATTATGGACGGAACTGAATTTAAAGAGGAACAAAGTGTAAAAACTTGTACTAAATGTGGAGCACAATTAAAACCAGATGCAAAATTTTGTCCTGAGTGTGGAACACCAGTTAAGGAAAAAAAAGTTCCAACTAACTGTAGAAAATGCGGGGCACCTTTGGATCCAGGAGCTAAATTCTGTGAAAAGTGTGGTGCAGCAGTAGAAGCAGAAATTGATAATGATGAAATAACTTTTGAAGATATTCAGGAGAATAAGTTTATTTCAATATTATGTTATTTTGGTATTTTTATGTTAATACCATTTTTAATGAGACCTAATTCAAAATTTGTAAGATTTCATTGCAATCAGGGATTGATACTGTTAATATTCTATTTTATTTGTGGAGTTGTTATGGTTATTCCAATTCTTGGTTGGATTGTAGGAATTATAGGTTTTATTTTCTCATTAGTTCTATTTATTATGGGAATAGTAAATGTTATGAATGGACAAGTTAAGGAGTTACCATTAATTGGCAAGTATAGAATAATTAAATAATTAAGAAAAGAGGCTGTTGCAAATTTTTATAACTTTAAAAATGCAAAAGCCTCTT
>NZ_JADRHM010000127.1 GCF_018205345.1 Fusobacterium sp. DD2 | reverse complement strand
AATCAATCTCAGGCTGCCTTTAAAATATTAATCTTGATAATAGTACTTAAACTTATACTTCTTTGCTAATTCTTCCACTTCGCTCTTACTTACAAATGAATAATTGGTTAATGCACTTTTTACAAATACATATCTTCCCTTAGTTAATATTTTTCTTCCTTCTTCACTCTCTCCTAAATACTTTATAGCTTTTATTAAACTATCACTATTTTCTGAAACTATAATTGTATTTGGATTGTTTTGCATAATTTCTAATGCTTGTTTTGTCCCAGAATCTATTCCTCTCAAATCACTGAATAAACTTGCTATTCCGTCGCCTAATAACCCGTGAGATGGCGTATTCAAGATGACAAATTGTCCTTCTCCACCTTTTATCAATTCATTTGTTTCTGTTGGTGTTAATAACGTTGATATACCTTTATTTATTACTTCCATATTTAGCTTTGCTCCATTATTATAACTTGTACTTCTGGTTTCTGATCCACTACATCCTATTAAAACTAATGTAAATAATGTTATTAATATTTTTTTCATATTTTTCCTCCATCATTTTTATTTTCTATCTCCCTTTATATTGCTCTGCTGGACCGTAATAGACATCTTCTTTAGTATCAATATTTAACCCTCCTGCTATTGGATTAAATTTAATTACTTTTAAAGTTTGTTTTAGTGTTACTGGTGGCATATCTATTATCATCTTATCATCTACTCTTACCTTTCCAAAGTATAGCACTGTTCCC
>NZ_JADRHM010000126.1 GCF_018205345.1 Fusobacterium sp. DD2 | reverse complement strand
AAGAGATAGGTGCTAACTGTACTGCACCCAAAATCATAGAGAACTAAGATGGATGGTGTAGTTTTTATGCTCAAATTAACAAATGAACAAAAAATTTAAATTTATGAAAGAGAATTAAAAGGTAAATTTTCATAGATTGTGTTTTGCAATTGAATTAATAATATTTTGCCATTTAAATTTGAAACAAAATCCATTGTAAATTTTTATTAACTAGATGCTATTTATAGTTGAATTTTTTATTTTGTAACTGCTTCCTCTAAAATTAAGGATATGGTAGTGATGATTATTCTATCTATGATAGCACTAGTTAATTTTTTATCCATAAATATACTTATCCATACTTGAAAAAGAAGCTCAGTGCTGCGCAATGAAATGGGAATGTATTCCCATTTATCATATATCAGTCATATTTATTTAAACTGTCACTAAAACGTCGTAATTCGCCTCTTTCACTTGCTTCTATTAACTCATTTACTAAACGAGCTATCTTAAAGAAACTAACCTTCTTTCCTATATTGCAAGCTTCTATTTCTAATGCAATGGCAAGATGTGTTTTGCCTGTTACTACAGGTCCGTAAAGAAACTAAATTCTCTGTCTTATCTATATATTCCCCTTCTCCTAAATCTTCTATATTTATTGATTTTGGAATATTTATATTAGAAAAATCATATTCTTCTAAATTTTTGCAAATTTAAAATCTAACTTGTTTTGAAAGCCTTGTTTTTCTATTAAATCACTCTTTATCTTCATTATTGTTTAAATTTTGGCATTACAAAAAAAGCTGAATAAGTTCAAATTTTAAATATTACATGTATTAATATCTATTAATCCTTTAATTATCAGAATACGTTTTCTGAAGTTAGAAAAGTAACGATATCC
>NZ_JADRHM010000125.1 GCF_018205345.1 Fusobacterium sp. DD2 | reverse complement strand
GAAAAGTAACATTTTCCCCAGGAAAAAGTAAATTGTGATACATCAGTTGTCCATTTTTGTAGTGGTGCACTGGCTGAAAAATCTCTATTGATAATATTTGGCGCAACTTTTCCAATGTTTCCTAAGTATGAATGATACTTTACTTTTGGACGTTTACCCATTAATCCCATGTCGTGCATAAGTCTTTGTACACGCTTGTGGTTAACTCTTATGCCACGATTTTCAAGTTCTTTATGTACACGCCTAACACCGTATCGTTGTTTATTCTCCTGGAATATTATACGTATTTCTTTTGCAACCTTAATATTTCTTAGTTTCACTGCATCGACTTTCTTAATCTCGTAATAATAAGTTGATTTGGCTATCCCAATAGTTTTTAATAGATATTTTAATTTGTATCCTTTTTCTTTGAGTTCTTTAACGATCGCTGCTTTTTCGCCTTGAGTTGTGCAGCCCATTTTTCCTCTCTCAAGGCAATTTCTTTTTTTATTACTTCATTTTCTGTTTTAATATATTCTACTTCAGCGCGAAGACGAATAAGTTCTTCACGTTCTGATTCAGTGAGCGGTGCGGGTTTCATATCTTTCTTCATATTGGCCTCCCCTTTAGATTTCCTTCCTCTTTTCTTATCTACAAGGCCATTATATCCCATTCGTTTATATTTGTGAACCCATTGATAAAGTTGTCCTGAATGAATCCCCGCTGAGATTGCTACAGAGGTATAGGATTGTCCTGCTAAAACTTGTGATACCAGCTTTAAACGTTCATCTGCTGTCCAGGTTTTATTCTGAGGTTTATGGCGTAATACTTCCAGTCCATTATTTTCAACCATTCTTACCCAAGCACGAATCTCATTACGAAATTTTTGCGTTGGTACTCCATCAGGTGTTTCTGGATACCTTCCTAATCGATAAAGTTCAATACACATTCTTTTAAATTCATAA
>NZ_JADRHM010000124.1 GCF_018205345.1 Fusobacterium sp. DD2 | reverse complement strand
AAGTTGAGTTTGCAAAGTTTTGTAGATTTTGTGCCCAAGCCACTTGAATTCCTGAGTCAACAACTGCTGGTCCAAATATAAATGGTCCATATATAAAGTGATGTAGTCCTGTTGGTATCAAGATTCTTTCTAAGAATGTGTATAACCAAACTCCAAAGTTACCAGAAACTACCATAAATCCTTGTAATGATGCAATTCCCATTTGAACTTTTGGCCAAACTAGGCAAGTTAATAGTGATACTGGAATCATTACTACAAATGCTATTCCACTTACAAGTGTTGTTCCTTGGAATGTTCCTAAGAAGTCAGGAAGCTTAGCATCGAAAAACTTGTTATGTATTGCTGTAGTAATTCCTGCAATTACTATTGCTCCAACTATACTTGTATCTAATGTCTTAATACCCGCAATTGTTGTAAGTCCGCTCACTCCTCCAACAGCCTGAGTGAAGTCTACACCAAATGTTGGTCCCCAAAATGTAAGTATTGCGTTAATAAAATAGTTATATGTCATGTACGTCACTAGAACAGCCAAACATGCTCTTGCATGAGCTTTTTTAGCAAGTCCTATAGGTAACCCTATTGCAAATATAAGTGGCAATTGTCTAAATACTGTCCATCCACCTTCTTCTATAACTGTCATAACCTTATAGAAAAAACTGCTAGGATCTGCAAGACTTCCTACAAAGTCTGGGTTCTTTAATATAATTGCCAATGCTACTATCATTCCAGCAAATGGGAAAAGTAACACAGGTGCAAATAGAGCTCCTCCTAATCTTTGAAATTGCTTTAACATATTTTTACCTCCACCTTAATTTCTATGTTAATGGAATTATATCACTAGTAATATCCTATTTCAATACTTTAAGTCTAATAAAAATACATTACTTATGACGTAACATGTTACTTAGATACAAGTTAAGAAAAATAGAGCTCTCTTCTCCTTTTTAGGAAAAAATAGATATCTCCTCAAAATTTCCAAAAACTAAAAAAGAGGGTGTTGTAAATTTAA
>NZ_JADRHM010000123.1 GCF_018205345.1 Fusobacterium sp. DD2 | reverse complement strand
ACCTCTATAGGTAGTGAGTAGTTCACTTTGTTCTTTAAGATTATTTAAGATAAATTTAATACTATTTAATAAGTGAGAGAGTTTTTATATTTTTAAAGAGGTTTTTTCTGAACTTCAAAGGTTGAGATAAGAAAATAAACCAAAGTTCCTATATTATAGACTTCTGTTTTTATCTCATCATATGGTATACTGTAATAAGAAAGAGTATCTATATAAAGATTCCTTCTGAATTTCTAATTAATTCTGGCATAAAATCCATCTTATGAGATTTTTTATCTTCAATATCTATTTTGAAAAAAATCTACATTGCATTATTGACATTTTTTGTTTAGAATATTAGAATAACCATAGTGAGAGATAAGGAGAGAGGTTATGTTAAAAATATATGATGATATTATGGGAAAGACAAACTTAACTTATGCTTACAACACATTGAAACAGAATATTCTAAGACTTGATTTGAAACCTGGTCAGGAGCTTAAAGAGCCAGAACTTCAAACTAAACTTAGAATGAGTAGAACTCCAATAAGAGAGGCTATGATTCTGTTGAAACATGAGGGACTTGTAGAAACATTACCTCACAGTGGAACGTGTGTAAGTAAGATTGATAAGAAAAGATTTAAAGATGGACGTATGATGCGAGTATGTCTTGAGACAAAAATGCTTGAACTTGCATGTGATGAGTTTCCACAAGAGTATCTTGAAAGATTGGAAGGTATCTTAAAGAGACAGGAGTATATTCTTGACACAATAAGGGATTATATCGAATTTCATAATTTAGATATTGAGTTTCACAGAACTATTTTTGAAGGTGTGGATTATGCAACTCTATTCCATATGGCTTATAATGGTTTTTATGATTATTTAAGAGTGAGACAGTTAAACTCTTCTTCAAAAATTAAGGACACTTTTGTTCTTGATGGACATAAGAAGATTTACAATATTATTAAAGAGAAAAAAAGAGAGGATATTGAAGATGTGTTACAGGAGCATTTTTCAAGATTAAATCCTAAATTAGAGGAATTTATTATTGAGTATCCTCATTATTTTAAATAGTAAAATTAAAGGGAAGTCCTAGGACTT
>NZ_JADRHM010000122.1 GCF_018205345.1 Fusobacterium sp. DD2 | reverse complement strand
CCCTTTATTTTTGGTAAAAAATTAATTTTTATATTAAAGATGAAATTAAGCAGTTTTTACATCTACAGCCATTGGCCCTTTTTTTCCTTCTGTTACTTCAAAAGTTACTGCTTGTCCTTCTTCTAGACTTCTAAACCCATCTCCTACTATTCCAGTGAAGTGTACGAAATAATCTGCACCCTCATCACTAGTTAAAAAACCAAATCCTTTTTCCTTGTTAAACCATTTAACTGTCCCTTTTAACATTTTATAACCTCCAAAAAAATAAAAACTTCTCGTTCAGAATAGTAGAATTTTAACAAATTCAGCAACCATGAACAATTAAACTAATTATACCGCAATACAACCACAATAGCAAGTCTTTTTTTATAAAAACAGAATAAAAGAGTAATTATTATAAAAAAAACGAAAAAAAATAAAACACTTTATTTGATTTTTAGCCATTAAAAATGGTATAATTTTAGTAGAACTAAAAAGAAAATTTAGGAGGAGTTATGATAAATATAAATTCTATATTAAATATAAATCCAATGAAGATAGATGGAAACTGGAATGAAGGGTATATACTGGACTATTTTATGTTAGAGAGCAAATATAAAGGTGAAGATATATTTGGATATCCTATTTTTGATGTAAAGTATAGTGAGCTTGGAAAACTTATGAATGGGCTTAAATACCATAAAGAGTATAAAAATGCAGCTGAGATAGCTCATATTGCAGTTGATTTTATAAAAAATACATGGAAAATTGAAGATGAGATAGATGGGATAATAGCTACTCCACCTAGCAGAGAGAGAACTACACAACCACTTTTCCAAATAGTTCAGCATATGGGAGAGGAACTTAATAAACCTATATCTTTGGATTTCTTTAGAAAATTGACTCCTGAGGAGATAAAAGCTCTTCCAGCTGAGAAAAAACTTGAACTTTTTAAAAACAGTATTACTAAAGAGAGAAATCTTACAAAGAAAGGAAATATCCTTTTAGTAGATGATTTATACAGTACTGGAGCCACTTTGAGAGGGCTTTGTGAACACTTAAGAGATGATAATAAAGTACAAAAAATATATGTTCTTGTAATTTGTAAAAATATTAAGAGCGAATAATCTTGCCAAAATTGCAATAAATCTATATAATATAAAAAAATTAATTGGTAATTTTTTATTTGTTTGTATAAGAGAGGGGAAGGTGTTACTATGAGAAAAAATATCGGTGAATACAGAAAAGGATTTGATATGGAGCTTTTTGCTCTTGCTTTAAAAAATGGAGAAAAGTTTGAACTTACAGATCAGGATATCGATATTAACTATATAGGATTTTCTGTTCCTGTAGTTTCAAAAGTTGAATCTTGTAGAATTACAGATGAGTTTATAGAAAAAAACTATGATAAATTAATAGCACTTAAGATTATTAAAAAAGATGAAGAATAAGATTTGACTAAAGCTCTGCTCCAGCA
>NZ_JADRHM010000120.1 GCF_018205345.1 Fusobacterium sp. DD2 | reverse complement strand
AAAGGAGACCAACTATGAAAAGTCAAGATAATTTAAAAAAAAATTAATTTTGATTTTTCTGCACTACAAAATTAGAGTTCATAGAGCTCTTAAAAATACTACAAGTTAATAAAAATTTTAAGAAATAAAATCCTCTTGATATGAAATGTTTTTCTTGAGTAGTGTATAAATTACTCTTACTAATTTGTGGGCTGTATGCCCTAATGCGCTATAATGTGATTTCCCTTGAGCTCGTTTACTCAAATAATACCTATTAAAGGTTGCGCTGTTCCTAACAAGATTCCAGGCAGTAAAAATTAGAGCATAGCGTAAATATGAAGAACCTTTTTTAGACATTCGGCATGATGAAGCATTGAAGTTTCCAGATTGCCTTATCTTTGGATCTAATCCAGAAAAAGCGAGTAACTTTGAAGAGGAATCAAAATTCTCGATATCATTAATTTCTCCAAGAATAGAAGCAGCAGCGACAGTATTGATTCCAGGAATAGTTAGAATAGGAGATTCTTCATCAATAAAAGAATCAATTTCTTTTTCAATAGCTTTAATTTGGCTATCTAACATCTCAATTAATTGTATTAATTGGGGTATATGCATAGAGATAGAAGTATCCTTAATACCTACAGAAGATTTAGCTAGACTTTTTAATTGCGAAGCATGTTGTTCTTTGTAATGACCTTTTGAAGCTTTGTTCAAAATAGAGAATAAAGATTTTTCTCTTAAAGCAGCTATTTTTTCTGTAGAAGGATACTTTTTTAAAAGAGTATAAACTGCATTTGAATGCACTCCTGATTTAAAAAAATACTGCAATTCAGGGAAAATAATATCAAGTAATGAAACAAGTTGAATTTTAGTTTTGGTTTTTTGTTTAATTAAACTTTTTCTAAAACGAGTAAGTTTTTTTAGCGAAAAATTAGTAAGATTTTTTTGAGAAACATATGTATGTTTTCCAAATAATAAAGCTTTAGCAATATTAATAGAATCTAATCTGTCATTTTTAGAATCTCTGATATTTGCTTTGCGCAGATGTGAAGTTTGTAAAGGATTGATAACAGCAATTTTAAATCCTTTCTGGAAGAAAAAATTAATAAAATTTTCTCCATAATGGCCAGTTGATTCTAAGCCAATAATAATTTCAGAAACTGAGAATTTAGAAATTTTTTCAAATAAACTTGAAAAACCAAGTATATTATTTTGAAATTTAAAATTTGAAAAAATAAGTTCGCCAGAAGAGGAATCAATAAAAGAAGCAACATGATTTAATTTAGCGATATCAACACCTAACAATAGCATAAAACCACATCCTTTAGTTAATAGTATAGAAACTGTGTATCCACAAAGTTTTAATCAATACATTCTTGCAAACATGAAGAATAAAAATTCTAACCAACTATAAGTATTTGAGAAAAAACAGTGGCAATAGTCTCCTTTAAAAAGTAACTTAAAAGTTCAATAAAGGGTTATAAAAAGTCCACAGTTTCATTAATAAAATTATATAACAAATTTAAATAAAAAATAATTGAAAGGAGGTTGTATAGATAAATATTTTTATATATTTATCATACAAGA
>NZ_JADRHM010000119.1 GCF_018205345.1 Fusobacterium sp. DD2 | reverse complement strand
GAAATTATTTCTTTTACAAAAATGTCCGTCAATTCAAGATAATGAAAAAGCGGCTACTGAGTTTTTATATACCCAATAACCGCTCTTTTTGAGGATGTATGCACAATTTTTCAATTTCCTATTCTTCTTTTCCCCCATAAAATATTCAATTGTAAAATCAACTATCCTCATGACAATTTATCTAAAATTTCCCCTAAGCCTGTTTTAATTGCTCTCCTTCGCTTTTTGCTATAACTACTGTACAAACTCCATCCCCTGTAACATTAATCATTGTTCTGAACATATCTACGAATCTATCTATACCCATTACAAGACCAATTCCTTCCATTGGAAGTCCTACTTCAGTAAGTACCATACCAAGCATTATAACTCCAGCTCCAGGCACTCCTGCTGTACCTATTGATGCAAGTGTAGCAGTAAGAATAACTGTTATATAGTTTCCCATAGTAAGATCAATTCCATAGATCTGTGCTATAAATATTGTAGCAATTCCCTGCATAACAGCTGTACCGTCCATATTAATTGTATTTCCTAAAGGGATTGTAAATGATGAAACAGATTTTGATACTCCAAATGTCTCTTGCATACATTCAAGTGATGATGGAAGAGCAGCACTACTTGAAGCTGTAGAAAATGCAACTACCATAGTAGGAGCAAATTTCTTTAAAAACTTGATAGGATTATATCTTCCAACTAATGCAAGTATTCCCTGATAAGTAATTAGACAGTGGATAAATAAAATTATTACAACTCCCATAAAATATTTAAATAATGGCAATAATGCTACAAAACCGAAAGTGATAAATGTTTTAGAAATAAGTCCGTATACTCCATAAGGTGCTATACGCATTACTAGTTCTACCAACTTTAAACTCAATGTATTTCCCTCTTCAAAAATCTTCTTAATCCTTGATGTTTTTTCCCCCAAGATTGAAAGAGAAATACCAACCAAAATAGCAAATACAATGATTTGCAACATATTGCCTTTAGCTAATGCCTCAACTGGATTACTAGGAATCATATTAAGTAATATCTCTACAAAAGGTTTTGGCCCTGTTATGTTTACTCCTGAACTTGCTACAGTTCCAAGACTTACACCTTTACCAGGATTAATAATATTTCCTCCTACAAGAGCTAATACAACTGCCATAGCTGTAGTAGTAAGATAGAAAGCTAAAGTCTTAACTCCTATTCTCCCAAGCTTTGCAACATCTTCTATTCCAGCTGCACCAACAACAAGTGAGAAGAATACAAGAGGTACAACAATCATTCTAATAGCTCTTATAAACCCGTTCCCCAAGAAATTAAATATAAAACCGATGATATACTTACTTACATATGGATTTTCCCTAAAAGGGTAAAGTAAAAGCCCTGTGGCTACACCTAAAACCAACGCAATAAAAATCTTAGTAGTTAAACTTAATTTTCTTTTCATTAATAAAAATCTCCTTATATGTTAAAAATTTTTTAAACAATTTTATTTTGAAACTTTTTTTACATAGCTTTATTATAGCAGTTTTTCTATAAAAATCAACTCTTTTTTTATTTTTATTATTTTTAAAAACTTATTTTCAAATCTG
>NZ_JADRHM010000118.1 GCF_018205345.1 Fusobacterium sp. DD2 | reverse complement strand
TGATATGATACCAATAAAGGGCACATATATATTATCAACAAATAAAAAATAAGAAAGTTGGTAGTATATGTCTAAAAGAATTAAGTTTACTCCTGAACAAAAAATGTTTTTAGTTTTAAAATTTAGAGAACTTAGGATTTCTCTTTCTGAGTTTTGTAGAACATATAATGTTGAAAGGACTGCTATTCATAGATGGTCTATTAAATATGATAATGATGGCTTTGATGGACTTAAAGAGATAACAAAGAATACTAAATATTCCTATTCTACTTTAATTAATTCTGTTTATGACTATCTAAGTGGAAAATTCTCTATGCTTGAAATAGTAAAAAAATATAATCTTTCTGGAGATTCTGTTTTAAGAGAGTGGTTGAAATGGGATAATACTCCTAAATGGTCTATTAAAGTGGAGGAGTTTATGGCTAGAGAAAAAATTTTAAAAAATAGAAAAATAGAATTGGTTTTACAATATGTTAATAAAAAACAAACAGCTAAAGAAATTGCTGTTAATAATAATATATCTGAAGGTCAGCTTAGAGATTGGGCTAGAAAATATAAAAAGCTTGGAGAACAAGGGTTGACTGATAAAAGAGGAACCAGAAAAAAGAAACAGAACTTTCTGAAAAAGAGATTCTAGAAAGAAAAAATAAAGAACTGGAAGAAAAAATAAAAGACTTAAAGCAGAGTTGTTATTGATAAAAAAGTTGATAGAGTTAGAAGGGGGAGTGAGTTAGAACATAGCTTAAATTTTAAATTTTTAGCTATTAAACAGGTAGCACTTAAGTATAATTATTCTATTAAATTTCTTTGTAAAATTTTAAAAGTAAATAGAAGAACCTATTACAAATGGATTGCAAGAAACATTTCAGATAGAGAAAAAGAAAATGAGATAATAAAAGAAAAAATTTTAGAAATATATCATTCAGTAAATAAAATCTATGGATATCGTAGAATGACTATGAATATTAACTATCAAATGAAGAAAAAGTATAATTACAAAAGAATCTACCGATTAATGAAACATGAGTTAAAGATATGTTCTATTATCAGGAAAAAGAAAAAGAAATATATTAAAACTTCTGCGGAGTATAAGGCTGAAAATATATTGAATAGGGAGTTTACAGCGCTTGCGCCACAAAGTAAAGTCCTTACAGATATAACAGAATTTAAATATGGAAATGATAAAAAAATATATTTATGTGCCACATTGGATTTGTATGATAAATCTATTTTGTCATTTTCTCTTTCAGATAAAGCTAATACAGAATTAGTATTAAAAGTCTTAAGAAATAGTTTTACCTCAGAGAAAAAAGAAAGAAGGATTCTGCATAGTGATAGGGGCAAACAATTTACTTCACTGGAATATAAGGAAGCATTAGAGGAATTAGGAATAATCCATAGTAATCAAGAGTTGGAAAATGTATTGACAATGGTCCAATGGAAGGATTTTTTGGAAATATAAAGGCAGAAAAATATTTTTTAAAAAAGTATAATAATTTAAGAGATCTTAAAGAAGATATAAGAGATTATATAAGATTTTACAATGAAGAAAGATTACAGAGAAATTTAGGTAATAGAAGTCCATATGGATATAGAAGATTTAAAGAAAAAAATGTTGATAATTAAATTGAGAACTTGACAGGTAGCAGATCAA
>NZ_JADRHM010000117.1 GCF_018205345.1 Fusobacterium sp. DD2 | reverse complement strand
ATAAAAAAGGTATAAAGTACTCGAAATTTTTTCAAATTTCTAATACAATATACCTATGCAAAAACCAATTAATAATACCATACATTTTAATTTAATTCAACCTAAAATCTTTAATTTTTTACAATACCACATTCCTGAAGATGATCCTGTAAGAAAACTTAGCGCCATTTTGGAGGAAATGGATTTTTCTAAACTTTTGCAAGTATTTTCTTACAAAACAAAGGTTCATCCAATTAGAATGTTCGCCATCATTCTATATGCCTATTCTAAAGGTATTTATTCTACTCGCAATATCGAAAATGCTTGTGTAGAAAATATTAAGTTTAGATTTCTTTTACAGGATTCTAAACTTCCTGACCATTCAACAATATCGAGATTTTTAAACAAAATTGAAGAATTTCTACCTGAACTTTTTGAACAATTTATCAAAAAAATTTTTGAAATGGAAAATATTTCCACTGAAACTATTTACATTGATGGAACTAAAATAGAGGCTTATGCTAATAGATATTCCTTTGTTTGGAAAAAATCTATTAAAAATTATTGGAATAAACTTAATGTTAAAATTGAATCTCTTGTTTTTGATTTTAACCAAGATTTTAGTTCTAATTTTTCTTCTTTCTTTGAAGTTTGTCATTACCTTCAAAATTTAAATATTAATTTTGTTTATGGGCGCGGAAGAAGAAAATCAAAAGAGCAAAAATATTATGAATTGTGCATTGAATATTTAGAAAAATATCGAAAGTATTCAGAACATTTTCAAAATTTAAAGGAAAGAAATAGCTATTCAAAAACTGATATAGATGCTACTTTTATGAGAATGAAGGATGATTATATGAGAAATGGTCAATTAAAACCAGGATATAATTTACAAATTGGAGTTATTAGTGAATATATATGTGTTTATGATGTTTTTCCAAATCCTTCTGATTCAAAAACTTTAATTCCTTTCTTAGAGAAAGCTAAATCTTCAGATTTAAACATAAAAAATGTAGTAGCTGATGCTGGTTATGAGAGTATAGATAATTATGAATATTTAGAGGAAAAAGGCTATACTTCATATATAAAACCAATATATTTTGAAAAATCAAAAACTAGAAAGTTTAAGAATGATTTGAATAGAGTTGAAAATCTAATATATAACTCAGCTGAAAATAGGCTTTTTAGAAAGGATGGAGTTGAGTTAAAATTCATTTATTCGAGCAAAAATGGAAGGAAACAATATTTTTTCAATCCAGAAACACAGAAGAAAGTAGGCTACAATTCACGATTTAGAACGCTATCAACTAAGTCACAAGAAAATATATCAAGTGATTATGGCAAGCGCTTAAGAATGAATAGAAGTATTCAAGTAGAGGGAGCTTTTGCGGTACTGAAAGAAGATATGAAACTACGAAAATTAAAAGTTCGCGGAAAAAGTAGTGTTTTAAGAGAAATATGTTTATTTTGTTTAGGCTATAACTTAAATCGCCTAATTCAAAGAGAAAAAAATAATAGAAAAGGAACAACACTTCATTCTTTAAAAACAGCATAAAAGTACAGAAATAAAGGATGATTTTTTGTGCTACAAAAATTTAAGTTAAGAAATTAAAAATCTAGGAAATCAAGGAAATGATTTCTATTTTTTTGGCAAAAAGAAAAAGGCGTTGCAAATGATATTTAAAAAATTATCAATTTGCAACAGCC
>NZ_JADRHM010000116.1 GCF_018205345.1 Fusobacterium sp. DD2 | reverse complement strand
TTTTAAAAAATTTAAAAAGTATTAATCACAGTTAAATTCATAAGTTGCACCTATACCAAATGCACTACCTCTGTGTGTAGTAGTTGGTGTTGACCATTTAGCATTGATTAAGAAGTGTTCGGTTGGTGCATATGCAACTCCTACTGCTACAGCTCTTGCCCCTTTATATCCTCCAACTCCAGCTCCTACCTTCATCTTGTTAGGATTTACGTGAACAAAGTCTACTGCAGCCATTGCTGACATCTGTGCCATACCATTGTTATGGTCTCTTCTTAAATCATGTATCTCTCTTGCATTTTCATCAATTCTTCTTGTGTTATCTGCAACCTGTTGATTTGTAGCATGAAGTTGTGATCCATTTACAGCATCAGTACTGTCTGGTGCCACTCTTCCTGCTGCCACATTTCCAAGTCTTGTAGGTGTAGATGTGCTGCCATCAGGATTAACCATTCTTACACTTACATCACTTTGAGCTATCTTCTTAGTTCTGTCTATCTGTCCATTATTAATTAGATAGAAATTGTCACCATCTTTTATAACATCTCGTCCTTCAGAATCTACATATTGTACAATTCTATCCACATGGATATTATAACCTTTATGTCCAGCTTCATCAGTAACTGGTGTAGCTACAACTGCTCCACTGCCTTTGATTATTGTCTTAGATGCTATATTCACTGCTGCTTTTATCTGTCCTTCTGTTGCAGCACGGTCTTCCACTATATTATCAGGATCCCAGGTAGTATTAGTAAGTCCTGTTATAACTCTATTGTTAGCCTGTGTAGCATCAATATTGATAACATATTGACCTTTACCAACATTTACACTTTCATTAACATTTACATTGTCATTTAAGTCAGCTGTTATATTTCCATCTGTATCAGCACTTGTTACATATTAGGATTAGCATGACCCTCAGTTTCTCCTTTTATTGTAAGTGGTTTATCTTTAAGTTTAATTGTTCCCTGACCTTTATTTCCTGCATATGTAAGATTAGTGTTTTCTTCAAGCTGTTCTACATTTACTGCATCTGTTGGAGCTTCTCCTTTGGCTACATTTGTAACTTTTTTATTTCCTGCATCTATTCCAGCACTTGATACAGTTACATCTCCAGCTTTTAAACCTGCATCTGATAATGTTACATTACCAGTTTTAATTTCTCCAGTATTTCCATTTAAAGTTAGTTTATCTCCTAACTCTATTGTACTTGCAGTTCCATCTATCTTTACCTTATCTGTTCCTGATCCTTTTAGTACTATTTCAGATTTATTTCCTCCATCTATAACAACATTTTGACCAGCCTTTATAATTCCGTTGTTTCCATCTAAGTCAATCTTATTCTCTTTATTACCTACTTTGACTTTTCCACCAACTCCATCTATCTCTACTGGATTTATTCCATTTTCTCCACCAACATATATTGTGTCTTTCAGTGCAACTTTAACTTCACCAGTTGGAGTAATAGATGTTTCAATGTTATCCTTATCTCCTACAATTCCTAAAGTTCCAGTTGCCAGAGATATACTTGAATCCCCTTTATCTGCTTTATATTTAAGATTACTGTTAGCAGCAACTTGAGTCTTAACTTCCTCTAACTGACTTACATTTACTGCATCTGTTAGAGCTTCTCCTTTAGCTACATTAGTAATTTTTTTACCTCCTGCATCTATTCCAGTACTTGATACAGTTACATCTCCAACTTTTAAACCTGCATCTGATAATGTTGTATTGCCAGCTTTAATTTCTCCAGTATTTCCATTTAAAGTTAGGTTATCTCCTAACTCTATTGTAC
>NZ_JADRHM010000115.1 GCF_018205345.1 Fusobacterium sp. DD2 | reverse complement strand
GATTAACTCCTACAAAATACAGGAATCAATCCTTATTAGTCAATAATTAAAATATGTGTCTAAGAAAATGGGTTCGCTACACAACAACCTCTTAATAATCTATCTTTTCCCCTATCCCACCCATTTATCAGCTGATATCTGGTAGTTAATAATAAAGTGTAACATTGCACATGTAACAGTGTGAGGACATATGTAAATACCTACAAGGTTCGGCCCGCCTCCGAAGGACACGTACAATTATGGATTTCATTACATTCTCTAATGAACGAGGTGATATCCACTCTGACAAATTATCCTTATATAGATTATTTTATAATTTTATAACTATTCCACTACTCCATAAGGTCAGTAGTCCAGTTAAGTCCCTGAATCTTAGTATCCAGCTCTCTATACTCTTTTGAAAGTCTGTCTATCTCTTTTTGATATTTAGCTACATCTATAGTTGCAAGGATTTTAATCTCATTATTTGAGTATCTGTCCACTCTTGAACTTGCAGCTGACAGAAAATCGCGTTTTATCCTTATCTCAGTTCCCATTACATCTCTTTGTGCAATTAGATCTGTTAAAGTCTCATTTCCAACTTTTGTATTTGAGTTAGTTCTGTTTATAGCCTTTATAAGTCTTGCTAACTCTTTTAAATTGGCATCAAGTTCTTTTAATAGAGAAGTAGGATTTTCACTGGGCTTATCCCCTTCCTGTACCTTAGAATTTGCAACAAGTCTCTCTTTCAATTGGCTATTTCTTATTTGAATATCCGCTCTCAAATTAAGTGCTTCAGCAAGTTTCATCAAAATCCCCCCTGATAATAACTATTAATATCTATCATCCATAACATTTAAAGATGCTATTCCATTTAGATTAAGGTCTGCAAAACAGCTCTTTTTATCTTTACAGTTTATAAGCTTATAATATGCAGCCTCAGCTATCATTGCAGCATTATCTGTACAAAGTACCATTGATGGATAGCATACTTTTATTCCAAGTTTTTCTGCTTCTGCAGTTAGTTGACTTCTTAATAGTGAGTTAGCAGCAACTCCACCTGCAAGGATTATAGTTTTTACATTTTTTTCCTTAGCAGCTTTTATTGTCTTCTTACATAGAATATCTACAACTGTTCCTAAAAAAGATGCAGCAAGGTCTTCCTTTACAAACTCCTCTTTTTTCATATTCATCTTATTTACAAAGTTTATTACTGCTGTTTTTATTCCTGAAAAGCTGAATTCATACTCTCCAACTTTTGGTTCAGTTATCTGTAGGAAATTTCTATCTCCTTTGTAGTACATCTTGTCTATTACAGGACCTCCAGGGTATCCAATTCCCAGTACTCTTGCAACTTTATCACAGCTCTCTCCCACTGCGTCATCAAGAGTTCCTCCCATATTGGTAAAGTTATGATTTTCATCCATATACAGTATATTTGTATGTCCTCCAGATACCACAAGTGATATACATGGAAGTTCAATATCATGCTCTAAGAAGTTAGCATACATATGACCTTTTATATGGTGTACAGGTATTATAGGTATATTGTGAGCATATGAAAGCCCTTTTGCAAAAGATACACCTACAAGAAGTGCTCCAATAAGTCCAGGTGCATAGGTAACTGCTATATAATCAACATCGTCCATTGTTATTTTTGCTTCAGCTAATGCTTCATCAAGTATTGCTGCTATATTTTTAACATGCTGACGTGAGGCTATTTCTGGTACAACCCCTCCGTACTCTTTATGTATCGCTATTTGCGAAGATATCTTGTTAGATAGAACTTCTTTTCCATCTTTTAGGACAGCTATGGAAGTTTCATCACAAGAACTTTCTATTCCTAATATTATCATAAACT
>NZ_JADRHM010000114.1 GCF_018205345.1 Fusobacterium sp. DD2 | reverse complement strand
CCCGTTTATATCTATTTCTTAAGATTATCCACAACTTCTTTATCAAGATGCAAGTCCATTTGAGGGAATGGAATATTTACTCCAACTCTATCCATCTCATCTTTTATCTCATTTAAAGTCTGTTTATATACAGTCCAGTAATGCTCATTTGCAACCCAACCTTTAAGTGCAATATTGATAGAACTGTCAGCATACTCATCTACATGGGTATATGGTGAAGGTGTCTTCATAACTAGTGGATTTCTCTTTAAAATATTTTCAAGAGTTTCTCTAGCTACCTTCAAATCACAGTTATAGTCAACTCCAATTATAAGTTTTAATCTTCTATAAGGAGTCATATTGTAGTTTATAACCTTATTAGATACTATCATTCCATTTGGAACTAAAACTATATCCTCATTGTGAGTCTTAATAGCTGTGAAAAATATATCTATTGAGTGGATATACCCCATCTCATCAGCAATTCTTACCTCATCTCCCACTTTGTAGATATTAAAACTTACTATTATTATTCCAGCTGCCAGATTTGACAGATTATCTTTAAGTGCCAAACCTACACCAATTCCTAAAGTACCAAAAAATGCAATTAAACTGCTCTCTTTAACTCCCAATATCAAAAGGCATACCATTATTAGAAAACCTCTTGCTGCAATATTTATCATTGATTTTAGAAAGCTTCCTAAAGAACTATTTATACTCTTTTTATTAGTCACTGTATTTAAAAGTGGCAACATCCTCTTTAATATCTTTATTCCAACGTAGTATAGTATAAGACATGCTATTACCTTAAGTAAAAAATGTATCCAGCCAGCTGCAACATTTACAAGATAAGCCTGATTTGTCATTGTATCAAATAGGTCCTGTAAAAATCCTGATGCGTTATATGGTTCATTCATAGCTGACATCTAAATCTCCCCTTTCCCTTATTATAATCAAAATTAATCAATACCAAAGGTCTATATTAAAATATTAGCAGATTTATATCTCTAATTCAAGATATAGAAATTATTTTTCACTTAGTTACACAATCTTAGTAGTCCAATCTTCTACACTCCATACTTCAGTTGCAATATCCATATAGAATTCAGGTTCGTGGCTTACTAGTATAACTGTTCCCTTAAAATCTATCAGTGCTCTTTTTAACTCCTCTTTAGCATCAATATCAAGGTGGTTAGTAGGCTCATCAAGTACCAGAAGATTTATATCTCTAAGCATAAGTTTACAAAGTCTTACCTTTGCATTTTCCCCTCCAGAGAGTACCTGCATCTGACTTGTAATATGGTCTGTTGTAAGTCCGCATTTGGCTAAAGCTCCTCTTACCTCAGCATTTGTCATAGATGGGTACATATTCCAGATCTCATCTAAAGCTGTTGTTGTATTTCCAGCTTTTTCCTCCTGTTCAAAATATCCAGTTTCTACAAACTGTCCATGTTCAACCTCTCCAGATAAAGGTTTTAACTTCCCTAGAAGCGTTTTTAAAAGAGTTGTCTTTCCAAGTCCATTTACCCCTTTTATAGCAATTTTCTGGTTTCTTTCCACTGTAAAATTAAGTGGTTTTGTAAGGGCATGGTCATAACCAATTACCAGGTCTTTTACAGTTATTACCTCTCTACTTGGAGTTCTAGCTTCACTAAATCCAAATATTGGTTTTGGTTTTTCCTTAGCTATCTCAATTATATCCATTCTATCCAGTTTTTTCTGTCTATCTTTAGCAAGGTTTGAAGTAGCTACTTTAGCTTTATTTTTAGCTATAAACTCCTTCAGGTGCTCTATCTCTTTCTGCTGCTTTTTATATGCAAGCTCAAGCTGTCTACGTTTCAGCTCATACATCTCCTTAAACTGGTAATAATCTCCAGTATATCTTGTAAGCTGTGCATTATCAATATGGTATATCACATTTACCACTGAGTTTAAAAATGGAATATCATGAGATACCAGAATAAAAGCATTTTCATAGTTTTGCAGAAAATTAGTAAGCCATACTATATGCTCCTCATCCAGAAAGTTTGTAGGCTCGTCAAGTATAAGTATCATTGGATTTTCAAGTAATACTTTAGCAAGTAGTATCTTGGCTCTCTGACCACCAGATAGTTCAGATACATCTTTTTCAAGACCTATATCCATAAGTCCCAGTCCCCTTGCATACTCCTCTATTTTAGAATCCAGTGAGTGAACTACTCACCACCTATAGAGGTGGGAGCTTCGTAATTACTCATCAGAGTAATTCTAAAGAAGTTTGATAGTTAAGCTATCCTTATTCTTGCAGGTGTATCCACTACACCCCTACTGTATAGGACTTCCAAG
>NZ_JADRHM010000113.1 GCF_018205345.1 Fusobacterium sp. DD2 | reverse complement strand
CCCTTTTTTATATTTTAAATGTAATCTTTTCTGCTATATCATGAAAACTATTTCTTACTGCTACTGCTTCTTCTGCCTCAATACTTTGTTCTATCTCTTCTATTTTCTGTATCTCTTTATTATCATCAGGATTCTTCATTCTAATAAGTTGTGCACCTAATATTATGAAGATAATTCCTGCAACTATATTAATAACCTTAGACGCACCTGGTTTTGTCTTAAGAAATTTAGATGCAAAAGATGCTGTAAAAGATAAAAATAAAGACCACACTGAAGTAGTACAAAAGTATGTAAATCCAAGTAATATAAATGCAATTGCTCCAAAATCACTGCTTTCTGTATTAACAAACCCTGGTAATATTGCTATAAAGAAAAGTGCTACCTTTGGATTTAAAACATTTGTCATCATCCCTTGAAAATAAGCTTTTTTCAAAGTTGTTTTTGGTCCACCTTCTTCATTTAATACAAGTGATTTTTTAGATAAAAGAGATTTAATTCCTAAATATATTAAATATCCAGCTCCAACATATTTAACAACTTGAAATGCTGTTGGTGAGCTTTTTAAAATCGCTGATAATCCTAAAGTTACAAATGCGGTGTGCACCATTACCCCTGAACATATTCCCAATGTTGAAAATACCCCAGTTTTTCTGTCATTAGAAATAGATTGAGTAAGAATATAAACTGTGTCACTTCCTGGAATCAAACTTAAAATCACACAAGATACAAAATACATCTCGTAGTTTACTATTCCAAACATTAATTTTCGCCTCCTGCCTCACTTTTTTTAAATTCATATAACTAACATATTTTAACATAATTTAACAAAAAGTCTAGCATATTTTAATAAAAAGTATTAAAATATAATACAGTTTATTTAGGACATTTGTCTATATATTTTGACATATATCTACCCAACTTACGAAATTGGATATTTCCTCTAACTCCTCTATTTTTAATTCCACTACACTATTTTTATCTCCACAGGCAAGTATTGTTGTTGGATATTTTTTTATTGAAATATCTAAATAGACTTCAACATCATCCTTTAATACAAAAGGGCAGACTCCACCAACTTTATGACCTATCACATTTTCAACATCTTCTCCTGAAATCATCTTCGCCTTTGTATGAAATGTTCCTTTAAATTTCTGATTACTTATCTTTCCATCACCAGCAGCTACTACTATAATAGGCTTATCTTTTATCCATAGAGATATAGATTTACCTATTCTTCCAACTTCACAGTTATTGGCTCTGGCAGCTTCTTCACAAGTTGCAGTTGAATCTTCAAACTCTCTTATTCTATCCTGAAAATTAAATTTTTCAAGATATTTTCTCACATTTTCTGACGACATAATACTTTCCCCCATATTTTATTTTCTTTTTATTATATCCTTAAATTTTCCATTCCAAAAGAACTATTTAATATATTTTACAAAATCTCCATATCCCTCACGTTCCATCTCATCTAAAGGTATAAATTTTATTGCTGCACTATTTATACAATATCTAAGACCACCTTTATCTCTGGGACCATCATCAAAAACATGCCCTAAATGTGCATTACCTACTCTGCTTCTTACCTCTATTCTATCCATATTATAGCTATTATCTCTTCTGTATTTTACTACTTCTGGAGCAATTGATTTAGTAAAGCTGGGCCATCCACACCCTGAATCAAATTTATCATTTGAAGTAAATAGCGGTTCTCCAGTTGTTATATCCACATATAGTCCCTTTTCATGATTATCATAGTACTCATTTTCAAATGCAAACTCTGTTCCATTTTTTTGTGTAACCTCATATTGAATATATGTAAGCTTTTTCTTTAATTCTTCATCACTAGGTTTTGTATATTTAGTTTCATCTATAATTGCATCTTTAGCAAGAGCCATATTTACATGACAATATCCACCTGGATTTTTTTTCAAATAATCCTGATGGTACTCTTCAGCTCTATCAAATCTCTCAAGTGGGAGTAATTCTACAACTATCTTTTCATTATAATTTCTTTGTTCCTTTTCAAGCTCCTCATTTGCAATTTTACGAGATTCTTCATCTATATAATAGATTCCTGTTCTATACTGAGTTCCACTATCATTTCCCTGCTTATTAAGAGATGTAGGGTCTATTATTCTAAAATAATATTTTAAAAGTGTAGCTAAATCCACTTTCGATTTATCATAAATGATATACACAGTCTCTGCATGACCAGAATTTCTATAACAAAGGTCTTCATATGTTGGATTTGCAAAATTTCCATTTGCATATCCTGATACAGTATCTATTACCCCTGGTATTCTGCTAAAATACTCTTCTACACCCCAAAAACATCCCCCTGCAAGATATATCTCTCCAATTTTGTCATTTTTTTCCATCTCTATAAATACACCTCCAACTTTATTCAACTAAATAAAAAATATATTACTATTGCATCTATTATACTATACTTATACTCTTTTTATCCACTTTAA
>NZ_JADRHM010000112.1 GCF_018205345.1 Fusobacterium sp. DD2 | reverse complement strand
ATTTTTTTCATTTTTTTATAATTTTTTATAGTGACTCTAAATAATCTCTATCTAGAACTTTATAACTTCCACGTTTCATTCTTTCTATTATTCCTGTATCTGTAAACTCTTTTAAAACTCTTGAAAGAGATGGTCTGCTTACATTAAAAAATTCAGATAACTCTTTTATTGTTATCTCCATCTCTAAAATCCCATCCTTTTCATGAGATAAAATATACTCAGCAAGCTTTTGCTCTATTTTCTTATTAGAGATACTCTCCCATAAATTATGAGATAAAAACTGTGCCTTTTCACTTACTTCATCTAAAAATCTTTCCATAATCTTCTCATCTTTTTTAAGTAAAGATATAAACTCTTTCTTTTCTAAGTATAATATCTCAACATCTGTTTTAGCTATAAGGTCCACAGGAAAGAAATTAAACTTTCCAAATATAAAAGCTGAAGCTAAAATCATCCCTGATTTAAGTTCCTCTATTTTTTTACTCTCTCCATTCTCCTTAAGCATTTCACTTACAAGTGTTCCACTTATATTTATATACAATCCCTTTATTCTATCCCCTCTTAAAGCGATATTTTCACCTTTTTTATATTTTAAGATTTTTACTTTTATTTCTGACAACTCTCTTTGAATTCTGTCTAAATCCAACCCTTCAAATAACACTATCTTATTTAAATCAATACCCTTCATATTTTTCCTTTCTATAGTTAAAAAAATTATAATATGTTATAATACACCTTGAGAACAACAACAAGATAGGAGAATAAATTATGAGAAAATTTGTAATAGTATGCCCAAAATGTCATAAAAAAATGAAAATATCTGATAAGCTGGCTAAATATAAATGCCCTCACTGTGGTGAAATATACAGATATCACATTTTGAAAAAAATATACTACAACATTAAAAATGTAATTACTGGACTATTCCAGACAATAAAAGATATAGGTAACAACATAAAAAGAAGATATAATAACGCTGTAAGTACATACAAATATATGAGCCAATTAAGAAAAAATATGAAAAATGATCCTAACTGGTCTCAATATCGTACTCAGCAAAGAGAAGAAAAAGATGTTACCCCTAAAAAATCTTTTATGGACTCTTTAAAAGAAAAATTTAAAAGAAGATAACCATCTCAAAGGCTGTTGCATTTCGTAACTTATAAAAATAAAATTCTCGGGCATTAGAAATTGTTTCGTAATTTATGCAGCGAAACAGAATACCGAAAATTCGACTGTCTGAACGAAGTGAGTTTCGGATTTTCTTTCTGTAAGCAAAATAAATAGAAAGAATTGATAGCTTAGAGAATTATATTTTTATAGATTTGCAACAGCTTCTTTATTAATACTCTCCATCACCATCTATAAATGAAAGTTCTAACTTTTTATGCTTAGAAACCAGTTTTCTATATTTTACTCCTGCAGAGTCAAGCATCTTTTTTGAAGCTATATTTGATTCTGTGCCACTATATTTATCTGAAAGATATACAAGTTCTTTTATTCCACTTTGAATAATTGCCTTACTGCACTCATGACAAGGGAACAATGCAACATATATAGTGCATCCCTTCAATGATTTAGTACTATTTAAAATTGCATTTAATTCTGCATGGCATACAAAAGGATATTTTGTTTCTAAGAACTCTCCCTCTCTTGCCCAAGGATACTCATCATCACTACATCCTATTGGAAGTCCGTTATATCCTACTCCAATAATTCTTTTTTCAGGATTTACAATACATGCACCAACCTGTGTATTAGGATCTTTACTTCTCATTGCTGAAAGCAGTGCCACTCCCATAAAGTATTCATCCCATTCTATATAATTTTCTCTCTTCATTTTAAAACCTCCAAATTGTGAGTTTTATGCTATAAATATTTTTCCATTAGTAGTTATTTACTTAATTAATTTACCTTTCATCTAAATAATATCATCTCAATTAAACTTTTTCAAAGTTTTCTTTGTCTAAGAGTTAAGTTTTTATTATCACTTTACTTGTTATATTTCAAATTTTTTTATACAATATAAAAAACATACTTGGAGGTTTTAGACAATGAAAAAAATTATAACTCTTATTCTTACTTTTATACTTTCAATTTCAGCTTTAGCAATTGTAGATTTTCAGGGAGTCAACTGGAGAGATGAAAAAAGTGCAATTGAACCTATGTTTAAAAATTTAAAAGAGGAACCATCTTTTAAAGCAGGTACTCAAATATTCAGTGCTCCTGCAATAGACCCTCATATTAAAGATTATAAATTTTATTTTAAAGATAAGCAACTTTACATGATAAGAATAACATTTAATAATCAGGTAGTTGGTAGAGAGCAGATAAAAACTGTATATAAAAAATTAACTAGAACCCTTGGAAATCCAATAGCAAGAAAACAGATAGATAAAAAAGTCGATAGCTTAAAACTTCAGGGAAATTATATAAAATTTGCTCCTGATATTGATACAGCTGTATATTATATTGGACTGGATACTATTGATACTGATAATAATATGATTGATTCAAATCTTTATTTAGATTATACTGATTCGAGATTAAATGAAGATCCTGAAATATAAAAAAAGGGCTGTTGCATTTTATCATTTT
>NZ_JADRHM010000111.1 GCF_018205345.1 Fusobacterium sp. DD2 | reverse complement strand
ATCATTAGGTTAAAACTTCGATAATTAGTATTGGTCAACTTAAGGCCTCGCAGCCCTTACATCTCCAACCTATCAACCTCCTAGGCTCGAAGGTATCTTAAAGAATACTTATCTTGAAGTTAGTTTCCCGCTTAGATGCTTTCAGCGGTTATCTATTCCAAACGTGACTACCCAGCTGTGCCACTGGCGTGACAACTGGTACATCAGAGGTTTGTCCATCCCGGTCCTCTCGTACTAAGGACAGGTCTTCTCAATATTCTAACGCCTACAGTGGATAGGGACCGAACTGTCTCACGACGTTCTGAACCCAGCTCACGTACCGCTTTAATGGGCGAACAGCCCAACCCTTGGGACCTTCTCCAGCCCCAGGATGCGATGAGCCGACATCGAGGTGCCAAACCCTACCGTCGATATGGACTCTCGGGTAGGATCAGCCTGTTATCCCCAGGGTAGCTTTTATCCGTTGAGCGACGATCCTTCCATTCGGAATCGCCGGATCACTATGTCCTGCTTTCGCACCTGCTCGACCCGTCAGTCTTGCAGTCAAGCTCTCTTATGCCATTGCACTCTATGGTTGATTTCCATCCAACCTGAGAGAACCTTTGAACGCCTCCGTTACTCTTTCGGAGGCGACCGCCCCAGTCAAACTGCCCACCTAGCACTGTTTCCGTGGCTGCAAACCACAGATTAGAATTTCAACATTGAATGGTTGGTATTCCACCGACAACTCAGACACAACTAGCGCCATGCCTTCACAGTTTCCCAACTATCCTATACATGCAATGTCAAAACCCAATACCAAGCTACAGTAAAGCTCCATGGGGTCTTTCCGTCCTACTGTAGGTAACCGGTATCTTCACCGGTAATACAATTTCACCAGGCCTCCCGTCAAGACAGCGCTCAAATCATTACACCATTCGTGCAGGTCGGAACTTACCCGACAAGGAATTTCGCTACCTTAGGACCGTTATAGTTACGGCCGCCGTTCACCGGGGCTTCAATTCGGAGCTCTCACTCCTCCTCTTAACCTTCCGGCACTGGGCAGGTGTCAGCCCATATACATCGCCTTACAGCTTAGCATAGACCTGTGTTTTTGTTAAACAGTTGCTTGAGCCTCTTCACTGCGACCCTCGAGCGCTTTGCATTGCGTGAATACTGACGCCTGAGGGCACCCCTTCTCCCGAAGTTACGGGGCCATTTTGCAGAGTTCCTTAACGAGAGTTAGCCTGTCCGCCTTAAATTTCTCATTCTGACCACCTGTGTCGGTTTCGGGTACGGGCAGTCATATCTTAACGTTAGAAGTTTTTCTCGGCAGCGTGGGATTTGTACATTCACCTAATGGCTATATATCACACCTCAAATCTAACTTAACGGATTTACCTGTTAAGTCATTCTACATGCTTCTACGGAAACTACCGTTCTTCCGCGTACATACCCTTCTGCGTCCCTCCATCACAAAATATGACTGGCACAGAAATATTAATCTGTTTTCCATTCGCCTACGCATTATAGCCTCGGCTTAGGTCCCGGCTTACTCAGGGAAGACAAGCTTTACCCTGAAAACCTTGGTCTTCCGGCGGGGAGGATTCTCGCCTCCCTTCTCGCTACTTATTCCTGCATTCTCACTTCTGATACCTCCAAAGTTGCTTACGCTTCTCCTTCAACGGCCTACAGAACGCTCTCCTACCAATTGCTTGCGCAATTCCACAGCTTCGGTTCATAACTTAGCCCCGTTACATTGTCGGCGCAGAGACTCTCGACCAGTGAGCTATTACGCACTCTTTAAAGGAATGGCTGCTTCTGAGCCAACCTCCTGGTTGTTTAGGAATCTCCACCTCCTTTCCCACTTAGTTATGATTAGGGACCTTAGCTGGTGGTCTGGGTTGTTTCCCTTTTGACGATGGAAGTTAACTCCCATGGTCTCACTCCTGAGTTTTAGAATTATGGTATTCGGAGTTTGATTGGATTCAGTAAGCAATATGCCCCTTAGTCCATTCAGTGCTCTACCCCCACAATTAAACACTCAAGGCTGCACCTAAATGCATTTCGGAGAGAACGAGCTATCTCCTAGTTCGATTGGCTTTTCACCCCTAAACCTATCTCATCTCCCAACTTTTCAACGGCGGTGAGTTCGGGCCTCCACTGTGTCTTACCACAGTTTCACCCTGGACAGGATTAGATCACCAGGTTTCGCGTCTACGCCCAGCGACTATGTCGCCCTGTTCAGACTCGGTTTCCCTTCGGCTCCGTTATACTTAACCTTGCCACTGAACGTAACTCGCAGGATCATTCTCCAAAAGGCACGCCATCACCCTTGCGGGCTCTGACCGCTTGTAAGCACATAGTTTCAGGTTCTATTTCACTCCCCTCCCGGGGTTCTTTTCACCTTTCCCTCACGGTACTATACGCTATCGGTTAGTAAGAGTATTTAGCCTTACGAGATCTGGTCCTCGCTGATTCACACAGAATTCCTCGTGTTCCATGTTACTTGGGAGAAAACAGACAAGTTAATGAGTTTACCTGTACAGGATTATCACCTTCTACGATTTGGCTTTCCAACCAATTCCAGTTCGGTCATTAACATTGTTGAGTACGTTGCAGTTCCTCATAGTTTTTCCCACAACCCCGTATAAACAACGGCTGCATCCTTGACATTTATACGGTTTAGGCTCATTCCCGTTCGCTCGCCGCTACTTGGGAAATCGTTTTTTACTTTCTTTTCCTCGCGTTACTTAGATGTTTCAGTTCACGCGGTTCCCTCTTTCGTGCTAAGTCTTCAACTTAGCGGATTGCTCCATTCGGAAATCTCGGGGTCAATGTTCGATTGCAACTAACCCGAGCTTATCGCAGCTTACCACGTCCTTCATCGGCTCTTACTACCTAGGCATTCCCTATGTGCCCTTAATTATTTTAACCTATTATTTTT
>NZ_JADRHM010000110.1 GCF_018205345.1 Fusobacterium sp. DD2 | reverse complement strand
TTTAAAGCTTCTAATAATTGTACAGCAATTTTGTTAGCATCTCCAACGATACCTAAGTCAGCTATATTGAATATAGGTGCTTCTTTATCTTTGTTGATTGCTACGATATATTCTGATTCTTCCATTCCTGCAACGTGTTGGATTGCTCCAGAAATTCCACATGCGAAATAGATGTCAGGTCTAACTGTTTTACCAGTTTGTCCAACTTGTCTGTCATGAGAAATTAATCCAGCGTCAACTGCTGCTCTTGATGCAGATACTGTAGCTCCTAATTCTTTTGCTACTTTATCAAGTGCTGCAAAGTTTTCTGCAGTTCCGATTCCTCTTCCTCCAGATACTAGGATTTTAGCTTCTCCGATATCTACTTTGTTCTTAGTTTCTTTAACTACTTTTAGAACTTTTACTTTCATTTTTGAAGTATCTAATGTAATATCAAAGTTTTCTACTTCTGCTTTTCTTCCTACTTCTTTAGGAGCTTTTTGCATAACTCCTGGTCTTACAGTTGACATTTGAGGTCTATGGTCAGGACAAATAATTGTTGCCATTAAGTTTCCTCCAAATGCAGGTCTTGTCATTTCAAGTCCTTTTGTTTCTGGGTTGATTTCTAGTTTTGTACAGTCTGCTGTAAGTCCTGTGTTCATTCTTGATGATACTCTTGGTGCTAAGTCTCTTCCTAGAGTTGTAGCTCCAAATAGTACGATTTCAGGTTTTTTAGCATCGATTAATGCTTTGAATACTTGAGCGTAAGCTTCAGTATCATATGTTCCTAATCTTTCTTGATCTACTAATATTACTTTATCTGCTCCGTGTTCAGCTAGGTTTGTAGCTAGTCCTGCGATATTGTGTCCTATTACTACTGCTGTTACTGGAGTTTCTAATGTTTTAGCTAGTTCTTTAGCTTTTCCTACTAATTCTAGTCCAACATTTTGAAGTATCCCATCTCTTTGTTCTGCAAATACGAATATTCCTTTATAATCATTCAAATTCATTCTCTTATCTCCTTTATCCTAAGGTTATTATTATAAAGTCACTGTTATATTAGATAACAAACTTCTCTTTTAACTTTTCAACTATTAATTCTACTGCCTCTTTAGTTCCTAATTCAAATACTTTTCCTGCTTGTTTAGCACCTTTAGTAAATGATTTCTTAACTTTTGTAGGTGATCCTTTTAATCCGATTTCTTCTGGATTAATTGTGATATCATCAAATGTGAAAGTTTCAATTGGCTTATCAAATGCTTCTATGATTCCTTTTACTCTCATGTATCTTGGAGCATTTGCTTCACTTAATACAGTAACTAAAGCTGGAAGTTGTACATTTACTAAGTAATATCCATCTTCAACAACTCTTTTTATAGTTAAGCTGTTATCTTTTTCGTCATATGTCATTTCTTTTACATAAGATACTTGTGGTAATCCTAAGTGTTCAGCAATTTGTGGTCCAACTTGTGCAGTATCTCCGTCAATTGCTTGTCTTCCTGCGATTACTAGGTCTGCATCTACTTTTTTAAGTGCAGCTGCTAATGTTTTTGAAGTTGCTAAAGTATCTGCTCCTCCAAATTTTCTATCTGTTACTAGTATTGCTCTGTCTACACCCATTGCATATGCTTCTCTTAAGATAGCTTCTGCTTGAGGTGGTCCCATTGTTATAACTGTTACGTGAGCATTATATTTATCTTTTAATTTTAGTGCTTCTTCTAATCCAGCTTTATCATCTGGGTTCATTATACTAGGAACTCCATCTCTTATTAATGTTCCTGTAACTGGATCTAATTTTATTTCAGTTGTATCAGGAACTTGCTTTATACAAACTACTATTTTCATCTTGCATCCTCCATTTTTATTCCTAAACTCTTTGTCAATTTTCAATTATTTCAGGCTATTATTTTCTTAAAAGATTTCCTGAGATTACCATTCTTTGAACTTCTGATGTTCCTTCATAAATTTCAGTTATTTTTGCGTCTCTCATCATTCTTTCAACTGGATATTCTCTTGTGTATCCATATCCACCGTGTAATTGAACTGCTTTTGTAGTAACTTCCATAGCTGTTTCTGCTGCGAATAATTTAGCTCTTGCAGCATCTACTGTATATGGTAAATTGTTGCTTTCTCTCCATGCAGCTTTGTAAACAAGTAATCTTGAAGCTTCAATTTTTACTTCTAAGTCTGCTAATTGGAATTGAGTGTTTTGGAATTGTGCTATTGCTCTCTTGAATTGTTTTCTTTCCTTTACATAGTTTACAGTTTCATCTAATGCACCTTGTGCGATTCCTAGTGCTTGAGAAGCTATTCCTATTCTTCCTCCATCAAGAGTCATCATTGCAATTTTAAATCCTTTTCCGATTTGTCCTAATAGGTTATCTTTAGGGATTCTTGCATTTTCAAATATTAGTTCACAAGTTGAAGATCCTTTAATTCCAAGTTTCTTTTCTTTTTTACCAATAGTGAATCCAGGTGTTGTTGCTTCAATAATGAAAGCTGATATTCCTTTTAGTCCTAATGATTTATCTGTCATTGCGAATATTACATAAACATTTGCATATCCTGCGTTTGTTATGAATATTTTAGAACCGTTTATTACCCATTCATTTGTAGTTTCATCAAAAACAGCAGTTGTTTGTTGTCCAGCAGCATCTGTACCAGCGTTTGGTTCAGTTAATCCAAATGCTCCTATCCATTCTCCACTTGCTAATTTTGGAAGATATTTTTGTTTTTGTTCCTCTGTACCAAATTTTAATATTGGCCAAGTTCCTAATGAAGTGTGAGCAGAAACAATAACTCCAGTTGTTGCACAAACTCTAGAAAGTTCTTCTACAGCCATAGCGTACATTACATTGTCTCCACCTGCTCCTCCATATTCCTTTGGAATAGGGATTCCCATTATTCCAATTTCAGCCATTTTTTTGACTGTTTCCATTGGAAATCTTTCTTCTTCATCTACCTCAGCGGCTAGAGGTTTTACCTCTTTTTCAGCAAATTCTCTTATCATTTGTCTGAAAAGTTCATGTGTTTT
>NZ_JADRHM010000109.1 GCF_018205345.1 Fusobacterium sp. DD2 | reverse complement strand
GTGTACTACAACCTCCATCTTAGTTGTCTAAGATTTTGGGTGCAGTACAAACAGCCTCTTTTATTTTTATTTAACATCATTAATTACTTTGAAAACTTTTCCAATCACTCTGAATTCATCATCTGGATAAACATAAATTGGTTGATAGTTAGGGTTATCACTTAAAAGAGCTATAAAATTGCTATTTACTTTAATTCTTTTAACATATGATTCACCGTTAACTAAAAATGCTGCAACATCACCATCTCTGATCTCACCATTCTGTTTGCAAAGAATGATAGACTGATCTTTGATAGTAGGTTCCATAGAATCACCTTTAACATTTATAGCAAATATGCTTTCAATGTTTCTGATACCAGGAAGTGAAATATAGTCAACAGGCTCTTCATCAGTAACAGCTCCAACTCCTGCACTGATTCTTGAGAATAGTGGAATAAGAGCGTCTTTGTCAGATTGTTCTCTAACGGCTTTTTGATGGGCCTGAGTTCTTTCGTTTGTCAGTTTTTCTAATTCTTCAAGGATAATATCCGGTGTACGTTCAATAGCTGCAAGATATCTTAGTTTATTACCTTCTTCTGGAGTTAAGAGCAGAGTGCTGATAAATTTTTCAATAACTTCTTCACTAGGAGGGTTTTTGATTTCTCCTCTTTCTACACCATTGTAGTAAGATTGAGTGATACCAACCATTTTAGAAAATTTATTTTGACTTAAACCTAATGCTTCTCTTTTCGATTTTAAAAAACTTCTGAAATCCATACTCTACCTCCTATATATATTTATAAATAATTATAATACATTTTAGTGAAATTAGCAACTTAAAATAATATTTTTTTCAAATCCCTTGACAAAAGAGGAAAATAACACTATTATATATCTATAAATATAGTTATCTATTTTTATAGATAAAGAAAGGGAGGACATATTATGAGAGTGTTAATAAGAAATAAAAAATGGGAAACTTCGTTTAAAAAAGTTAAATTGATATTTGAAGTAACTGGTCATCATGAAATGTTTTGTATCAGATTTTCTTTCAATGGAAAACAGATAACTATAAAGAGCAATAACCTGGATAAAACTTTTGCTTATCTTGAAAAGATATTCAATAGTGTCGAAATAGAAAAAATCCCTGCTGAATCTAGATTGGCAGGTTGAGAAAAAGAGGAATTTTCCTCTAACAATACCAGTATTTTCTAGCTTCTTACAAAATTGCAAATCAAATATTTGTTGCTAAATTAAGTATAATAGACTATAATAAAAATAAATTGTATTTGTAAAGAGTGTAGTAATAAAGGCGAGGTAATTATGAAAAAGAAAATATTGGGATATTTGGATAATAACTATAATAGTTTTAGTAAAAGCTTTAAGAAAATAGCTGATTACATTAAATATAATCAGAGTATTGTTTCATTTATATCTATTAATGAACTGGCTAAGGAAACTAAAACAAGTCCAGCCACAATAACGAGATTTTCAAAAAATTTGGGATTTAAAGGATATCCAGATTTTCAAAAGATATTTCAAAAAGAAGTTGAACAGCAGACTTCATATATGAAAGATTTAAAAAACAGCATAAACGATGCACAGAAGAACAGTAACATTGTACAGGATATGATTAATACCAATGTTGAACTTCTTCAGGAAATGGATGCATTGGAAATTGAAAAGAGTCTGGATCAGGCAGTAGAGTGGATTCAACAGAGCAGAAAACTATATATATTAGGTGCAAGAGGTTCATATGCCCTAGCTTATTATCTGTATTTCATGTTAAAGGAATTTAGAGAGGGAGTTGAGCTGATGATATCTGGAGCATCTGATTTTACTGATAAGCTGCTTTATACTCAGTCAAATGATTTGCTGTTTACCATTTCATTTCACCCTTATACAAATTTTACTTATCAGGTTACACAATTTTTCAAAGATCATGGAAATAGAGTTATCACAGTTACAGATAAAAAAGATTCTACATTGGGTAATATATCAGATCTTGTGCTTACAACTAAGAATGGAGAGAAGGCTTATACTTTTGTTCCAGGAACAGTTATTGTCAATGCACTTCTTGTAAAATTGGGATTACAGGATAAAGAGAATGTTAATGAAAAATTTGATAAATTAAAAGAGATTACAGATAGATTTAATATCTATTTAGATAAATAAAATCAGTAAGGAGATATGAAGTTATGAAAAAAATAGGTTTTATCGGTTGTGGAAATATGGGAGAAGCCTTTTTAAAAGGGATTATTAACTCTCAAATGGTACTTGTTGAAAATCTTTATGTTTATGACAAATTAAAAGGTAACTATATAAATGATACATATGGTGTAAATGTATTAAATGACGAGATTTCAATAGTAAAAGAATGTGATGTTATATTCCTAGCTATTAAACCAAATGTATATTTTGAAGTTATTGACAAAATAAAAGATGCAGTTAACAGTACTAAAATAATTGTTGCTATGGCTCCTGGTGTGACTATGGAGAGCATTGTAGATGAAATAGATAATATGAGCAGTAAGATAGTGAGAACTATGCCAAATCTACCTTTAATGGTTCAAGAGGGTTGTATAGCTTATGCATTTAATGAAAATATTGAAAGTGAAGAAAAGAAATATTTTAAAACATTATTTGAAGCAATAGGTACTGCTGTTGAAATTAAGGAAGAATTATTTGATGCTGTTATAGGTGCATCAGGTTCTTCACCAGCATTTATGTTTATGTTTATAGAAGCTTTAGCAGATGCAGCTGTATTTGAAGGATTGCCTAGAGATGCAGCATATAAACTTGTAGGTCAAACAATGATAGGTTGTGGAAAGATGTTCCTTGAAAGTGGACAACATCCTGGAGTATTAAAAGATAATGTTTGCTCACCTGGTGGAACTACAATAGCTGGAGTAAAATCTCTTGAAGAGGACGGGTTTAGAGGTGCAGTGATAAAAGCTGCAGTTGAAACAATAAAAAAATCAAAAGAAATGAGCAAAAATAAATAATTGATATGTAGATTAATGCATATAAAACAAGGCTTTATGACTAAAGCCTTG
>NZ_JADRHM010000108.1 GCF_018205345.1 Fusobacterium sp. DD2 | reverse complement strand
AAAGATTTTTTGATGGTGATTGATGAATAATAACTATTTATACTAACAATAATAGTTTGTAAAAAAATATATAGCTGATGTATCAGTAGGATATTATCTTTATAAGAAAAATAAAGTTGATCAGTTTTTAAGAAGCCAGGGAATAAATCTAAAACCTTCTGACAGCGTAAATTATGAAGAAATCTCAGTTAAGAGTTTAACTGAGATGAAAATACCTAGAGGACTTAATTGCTGAAAAAGAGGCAAATGGGACTTCAGGAGTATGTGAATTATGTGGAACTGAAGAGAAAGAAGAAAAGTAATAAAATATTTTAAACTTTTTAGATAAGAAATATGTCTAAAGACTATGAAGGAAAAATGAGAGAAATATGAAGAAAATTGAGAATAAAAAAATATTTTTAAACTTTTCTGTCATATATCTAGTCTAAATAGTAGAGAGAAGAAAATAAAACAGAAAATAAAATCTCTAAAAAAAATAATAATTCTTTAAACTTTTATTGAAGATATAAAGTCTAAAGGTTGTTAATAAAAATAGTAATTTTTTCATAACTCCCTTCCCTCACTCCCTAGAGGGAAATCGATAATAACTAATAGTTGATATATAAAATTTCTCCCCCATGAAACTAATAAAAAAGATACAGTAAAAAAATCTGTATCTTTTTTATTTTTTGTTTTGTGTATCAAAAACAAAAGGCTCCAGAAACTTCTGGAGCCCTCTTTATATCCTATTTAATTATCTTTTTATAATATGTCCTGTGTACATTCTGCTAGTTCTTACACCTGGTTTAATTTCTCCATTTACAGAGTATACATTGTTTCCAACAAGTACAAGACCTTCTCCACATGGAGCATCAAATGGAACTTCACCTATAGATTTCCATGTATTTGTTTTAGCGTTGTATATTAAGATCTCTTTATTCCAATGGAAATCAACTGGGTCAGTACCAAAGTAGTTAGCTTTGTATTTAGCTAATTCGTCACCTTTTAATGTAGATAGGTAGTAGTTAGCATCGTCCCAAACTTGTCTGTTAAATCCTCCAATAACCATCATTTCATTGTTGTTAAGTTTAACTGAGTTACCTCCAAGTACAGATACAGGTTCTCCATTTACAACGATAGGAGCAACTGGAGTCCATTGTTTTGTATAGAAACTATATTTGTATCCATCAGTTAAAGCTTTACTGTTTCCTCCACCAAATACATAGATATCTCCATTAAGCACTTGTGCAACAGCTTGAGCTCTTACTGGTCCTGGAACATCTGCAAGTTTTTCAGTTTTTCCAGTTTTTATATCATATGAATAGAATTCATTAGATGTTTTACCAGCTTGTTTTCCTGTAAATACATATAGTTTTCCATCTTTTTCAACTGCTCTACCATTTTGGAAAGTAAATGGTAAATCTCCAATTTTCTTCATATCAAGTTTTCCATCTCTCATAGATAGGAACCAGATATCATTGTCATTTTCAGCATCTGGAGCACCACCAATGTAGTAAATTCCATCTTTAGTAGTTACAGAAGCTCCGTATCCTATTGGATGAGGGAAATTAGTGTGTTCAACAACATCAAGTTTTCCATCGTGATCAACTAATACGTAAATGTCTGAATAAGTTACTTTTGGTCCTCCTTCAGCAGGTGATTTAACAGGGAAGTTAGCACCTCCACCTACAACGATATATTTTCCTTCTAATACACCGTTAAGTACTCCTGCAGTACCAATGTTTTGTGTGTAACCTTTCTGAGCTGGTAATTTTCCAGCAGTTTCCCAAGTTATTTTTGCTACTTCACAGTCACAGCTATTAACTGGCATAGCAGAACATCCTGCTAATAATAAAGATGATACAATTGCTGCAAATAAAATCTTTTTCATAAACATAGACCTCCATTTTTCATAATAAAAATAGTTTGTTCCCGTGTTCAATTTTACTTTCAATATTATATTACTATCTTTCATCTTAAAAGTCAACAGTTTTAATATTATGTGTACATATACACAGTATAGAGACATAATATAAAAAATATATGTGTTTAAAAATGTTTGTAAAATCAATAAAAAGTACTGAAAATGATAATAAAAAACTTTTTTCAAAAAAATACTTGCTTTTTTTATAGAGTATCTATATAATAAGAGTGTGAAATAGTGTTGAAATACTCAACATAAATTCATCACAAATTGTTATTAGTTGAAATTAATGAGGGAGGAAAAAATTATGAAAAGATTAGCTTTATTATTAGCAGCTATGGGAGTTATATCTGCTGCAGCTTTTGCTGGAAGTTTACAAGTTACAAGTGTTAACCAAGAATTAGAATATGAGCATGTTAATCATGCAAAAACTAGTGATGTTACACTAACTACTACAGTTAATATGAAATATGATGACTGGTCATTTGCAATCCAAGGTGGAAAATTCTGGTTGAATGGTAATAAATCAGCAGAAAAGAAAGGACTTTCAAGTAACAATGGAAGACTTCAATTAGATGCTTGGAAATCATTAACACCTGAATTTAAATTAGGATATAGATTCAGAGGTCAAAAAGATATGGATAGACATTATGTAAGATATGCATATGCACATGACTGGTTCTTGTCATCAGCTGATATCTGGCTACAATCAGATAATGGTGCTAATAATAACCAAATCAGAATGGAATTATTCCCATTAGGAGCAACATATAAAGGATTTACAGCAAAATGGTTTGTAGCTTATGATAAATCTATAAAAAGTCACCCTGCAAATCATGTAAAATCATACTATGAACATCAAATCAGATTATATGCACCTATCTATTCAGATGATGCATTTGGTTTAAGTGCTGAAGGTAGATTTACATTAGCATCTGGAAAAACTGTAGAAGATCATGCTCCATATAACTATTACAAAAACTTTGGAAGAACTAGACTATATTTAAAAGGAAACTACAAAGTTACTGATTCATTCTCAGTTTATGGATACTATGGATATGAATTCAGAAGCTTCAAAACTAAAAATGGTGGAACTAAACCTGCAACAGGAGATAAAAATTATCACGACGTAGGAATTGGATGGAACTATACATTCTAATCTCATAATATAGAATCCCAAGGGAGCTGTTAATAACAGCTCCT
>NZ_JADRHM010000107.1 GCF_018205345.1 Fusobacterium sp. DD2 | reverse complement strand
TTTTTTACAAATTTGCAACAGCCCATTTTTAATTATTTATTCATCTTTTTTCTTACAAACATAATCTTCTCCAGGACTTGGATGGTCACATAGAGGTTTTACATTTATATTCGCTCTATATTCTGTTTCTGTCCAAAGAATTCTTTGTGCTACTTGTGCTTCTGGATTTAATTCTACACCATCTAAGATTATCTCTTTAAACTTTTGATATCCAGCTCTATCAATTAGATGACCACCATGGATATAAAATGGTTTGTGATGAAGAACATTAGCACAGAAAGTTTGCCAATTTTTTACTACAGCTACTATTACATCTTCAGTTACCCAGTTTAAAAACATTTTTCCCATTCTTGGATATTGTTTTCCTGTTCTTCCACCTAAAATAACTCTATAGAATTTCTTTTCTGGTCTTACCCATGCAGATGCTAGACATGCTTCTACACACTCTCCACATCCAACACAACAGCAGGTGTCTTTAACAACTCTATGATTTACAAGACTTAATACTCTTGTAGCAGCCTGTTTACATACTTTAACACATCTTCCACAACCAATACATCTCTCTTTTATATAGATAGGTTTAGTTACACCTATTATTCCAAAGTCATTGAAATGTGCTTTTCCACAGTCATTTGGACAACCTGAAATAGCCATTTTGATGTGGTAATGGCTAGGAAATATCTCTTTTTCAAGTTTTCTTGCAAGTCCCCAGGTATTTATATTTGCTTTTATACAGTGAGAATTACCAATACATGCCATTATATTTCTTGCACCAATAGTAGGATATCCTGCACTGTTTGATTCCATATCTGCATTACACATCTCTATCTCTATCTCTCTTATATAGTCCTGTAAATATGCATTTACCTTTTCTATATTTTCATATTTAATCCCTGGAGCATTAAGTGTCTGTCTAACACCTAAGTGAAATGTTCCATTACCCCATTTTTCAGCAATTTCTTCTATTACTTTTAAATATTTAGCATCTATCAATCCACCAGGAACACGCATCTGAAGCATAAATTCTCCAGGAACTTTAGATTGCCTAAAACAATTAGTCTTCAACGCACCAATATCTATATCGTGATTCATATTTACCTCCTAGTCTACCATATACTTAGCCTGAGTGTAATTAAAAACAGGTCCATCGATACATACATATACTTCATCTATTCTACAGTGACCGCATTTTCCAACAGCACATGACATTTTTCTCTCAAATGAAAGCCATATTCTCTCTGCTGGTACTCCTATATCTTCAAATGATAGTGCAGTATATTTCATCATACTTGGTGGTCCTACAATGATTACCTCTACATCGTTAAAATCATCAGAGATAAGTTTTAACTGTGGTACATATTCAGTTACAAGACCTACACATTCACCATCTATTCCACATCCTTTATCTACAGTAAGTATCATAGGATGTCTTTTTCTCCATTCTATTATCTCATCTTTAAAAAGAATTGCCTCTTCATCTTTAAATCCAAATAGCAGTTCCAATGATTTTACCTTTTCAGGATTTCTATCTATGTGGTGAATAAGAGAACGCACTGGAGCTATTCCTGAGCCACCTGTAACTATAATAACTCTTTTACCATCTATATCAATTCTATCGAAAGCTTTTCCATAAGGGCCTCTCATAGGAATAATATCTCCAGGTCTTAAATTAAATATCTCATCTGTCACTATTCCCACTTTTCTTATTAAAAATTCAGCCCATCCCTCTTCTGGAGAAAAGTCTGTAACTGATATTGGACACTCTCCTATTTTAGGCAAAGAAAGTTGCATAAACTGTCCAAATTTTATTTTATCAGCCTCTGGACATTCAACTCTAAAAAGGTACTCTATATCTGTCATCTTTGTTATTTTCAATATTTTATGAGGAGTTGGCATTATAATATTTTCCATTTTCTTATTCCCCCTTTCCATTTAATTTATCAACTTCATCAGCAAGTCTATTTACTGTTGTAGAAAAGGAAATGAATACAGGACATCTGTCATCGCATCTTCCACAACCAACACACATATTATATTCTCCAAATCTTTTCTTATGGTCATGAATCTTGTGCATAACTTTAAATCTCATTCTTTCTCCACCTTTTTTTCTGAAAGAATGTCCACCTGCCATATCTGTAAATCCATCAACATGACATGAAGCATTTATTCTTCTTCTTTCTCCTGCATCTGTATCTGGAGTGTAATTTGTATCATATGTTGTAAAACATGTACATGTTGAACATGCAACAGTACAGCTACCACACATTAAACAACGTTTATCAAATTGTTTCCACATATCCAGTGTTTTAATTTTATTTTGAATCTCTTTATTTGGAATATCTGGAATTCTAACTACTCTTTCATTCTTTTCTACAAATTTTACTTTATACTCTGCTGGAGTATTATTTGCAAAGTATTTATCAAAACTATCATCCTTTATCTCAATAGATACATTTTCTCCATCAACTTTTATTCCAAATACATAGTCATCAGTTTTATTTGATTCCATTGATACACAAAAACAAGTGTCCCAACCATGTTCTGGACATTCAATAATAGCAAATTTTATTTTTTCTCTCACTCTTTTGTAATAAGGGTCTTCAAATCCGCCATTTTTAAGATAAATGTCGTCAAACCTCTTAATAGCATTAATATCACATGCTCTTCCAAAAATAAGAATAGGTTTATCATCTCTAATTTTTTTCTCTTTATAATCCCCATCAGTAAAATACATAACTGTTTCTGTAATTGGATGATAAACTTCCTTAGCAGCGTATGTAGATTTCTTATCAAATACTATCTCCTGTGCAGTTTCTACTCTATCATATCTTATAATATCAGTATCTGAGTATCTTCCCTGTTTAGGAAAACATTTTGGAGCATAAATTGCATAATCTTTTCCAAGTTCTTTTAGTACATCATTTAATCGTTCAAGCTTTAAAGCATAACCCATTGTGATTCCTCCTTTTTCCTTTACTTCTTTTAATTTACTCTAGTTATAAAAAAGAATAAAACAAAAGCCACCTATAATACAGGTAGCTTTTCAAGCAGGACTAATGATGTTTTACAATTTTTATTCTTATTATAAGGATACCTTTTTTTTTTATATTTTTCAATACTAATAGAAAAAAATTATAACATTGGAGATTTTTTCAGTATACATTAATCAAATATACTCTTATATTGAAG
>NZ_JADRHM010000106.1 GCF_018205345.1 Fusobacterium sp. DD2 | reverse complement strand
TTGGTAAAAAATAGTGAAAAATTGGTAAAAAAATTAAGGTATTATATATATAATCGTTATTTTATCTTATATAATAAATAAAAAACAGACTAAATTGATTGTATTTATGTAATTTAAACTTTTTTTATAAAGTATAAAAAAATATATATAAATTATTTAAATAAATTACTCAAAAGTGTTGATTATTCAGATAAAATAATGGATAATCTTATAAAGGAGATGTTAATATAAAAAGAGGAGAAATTATTATGGGAATTGAATTGACAGATGAACAGAAAAAAGTAGTAAATTTTGATGACAGATTGTTAATTATCAAGGGAGCAGCAGGAAGTGGAAAAACTTTAGTTGGACTAGATAGAGCACATAAGATGGTTAATGATAGGACTTATTCTTTATTTGACACTGAGAAAAAAGTGGTATTTTTAACTTATAATAACTCTTTGATTAATGAACTTAAAGATAAGTATGAAAGCTATTTTGGTGAGTCAACTAATAGTTCAATTGACTTTAAAACTTATGATGGATTTGTTTATGGAATGATAAAAGATATGTTTTTAAAAACACACCCAAACTATCAAATAGGTTTTTTTAACCATGAGTGGTATAAAGAAGGGCAATACAGAAAATTTGTGCTAGATAGCTTTAAGGATACAAAATATGAAACATCTTTTATATTTGATGAATTTGAATATATTATGTCTAATAATTTTAACAAAGCAGAATACTTAATTGTAAATAGAAAAAATAGAAAAAAAAGGCTACTGAAAAGTGAAAGAGAAAAATTTTTAAAAGTACTGTGTGAATATAGAAAAATGCTATCTGATGATGAAAAGATAGATGGATTGGACATGTACAACTGGTTTTTACGTGAATTGGAATCAATTTCTAAAATGGACGATATGGAGGAAGCTAAAAAAAATGCTCCAAAACTCTTTAAGAAATTAGAAAGAATACATAGTATCATTATTGATGAAAGTCAGGATTTTACAAGAACTAAGATAAAGATAATGCTTAAAATAATTGAGATTTTTAGAGAGATTAAATCTTTGACTTTTCTATATGATGTGTCACAAAGCTTATATGATTTTACATGTTTTGCAGGAATAAATTCCTTTAAAGATATAGGGATAGATGGTAGAAAAAGTGTAAAAACTTTAAGTTTTAGTTATAGAAGTACAAAGCAGATTCATCAGTGTGCTTATAGCTTGCTATCAAGATTTCAAGAAAAAAGTGATAAGAATGAGCTTATAGTAAATCCAATATTTGGACAAAGTGATGAAGGTGTTAAACCATTTTTAGTTAAATTTGATAGCGTTGATGAAGAAGCAGGAGTATTTGCAACAATTGTAAAGAGTTTTTTAAGTAAAAAAGAGTATGACCCGTTAGATATTTTAGTAGTTCCAAATGATACTGCAACTGCACAACCATATATAGAGGCATTGGATAAAGTTGGAGTAGAAAGTGCAATAATAACCCCACAGCGTTGTAAGGAGCTAAATAGCACAGAGGAATCAGCAAGGGACTTTTATAAAGGAAAAGTAAGATTTTCCAATACACAAAATGTTAAAGGGCTAGAAGCTAAGATTATTTTTATGCTTGGAACAAATAATGAATTTATAAATTTTAATAAGAGTGACGAAGAGATAGCTAAATGCTATTATGTACAGATGACAAGAGCAATGGAATATCTGTTTATTTTTTCTGTAGGGGAACCAAACAAATATATAAAGAGCATTGATGAGAAATATTTAACTGAATTTGAATATGATAAAAATATAAGTGTTGAAGATATCATATATTCAAATACCTTAGTGTGCAGTGAGCATTTTCAAAAGAATAAGGTTGAAAGATATAGAGCAATTAAAAAGAATGCTGAAACTGAAATGACAGAAGAAATAAAAAAAGATGAAGAGAAAGAGAAGAGAATTGACACTGAAACTAAAAAAATAGCTAAAGCTGAATTAAAAATAGAAGGATGTATAGATTATGCTCGTAATGAGATGGAATCTCTTCCAGAAGATGTAGTGAGAATGATTGGTATGGGACTTTACCACTACAAGGCAGGGGTGGATATAGATGCTGCGTATTTTAAATTTTCTAAAGCTTTGGAATTTACTGTAAGAGCAATCTATAAGGAAAATGGTTTTGGCCTGGGAATAATGGCAAATGAGTTGTTTTTAAATAAAAATTATAAAAAATTTATACAGGAACTCTATAGAAAAAAACTTATAGTAGGTAGAAATACAACAGCTCATGATGAGATAAAAAGTCAAAAAGATTTAGATGTTTTGTATAACTATATTTTTAAAGAAAAAGGGTTAGAAAGATTTTATAATAAATTTTTATCAGTTGAAAACAAGGAAGAGAATAAACTTGTTGTAGAAAGAGTTGGAAATCTTTATACTAAGGGGTATAAGATCAAAGTTGGAGGAAGTTTATTATTTTCTTATTTAATAGATAATGAGGATTACGCTGTATGTGCTTATAAACTAAAGCCTGGTAACTATAAAATGGCAGGGTTTTATCAGGAGTCAAGGGGAAAGAAAATCTATAATATACAAAAATATCAGTTGATAGATTAATAGAGAAACATTTATTAAAGACCTTTCGGGGTCTTTTTTATTGTAAAAATTTATTTTAGATATGGTAAAATATAAAGAAATAGAATTATTAATAGAGGGGGAAGTATGTTTAAGAAGATTGATAAATTTGTATTTCAAATTACATTAGCTGATTATCTTATAAGGTTTGTGATGCTGCTAAAGATAGAAAATGAGATTTTAAGACCAGTTATTGGGATAATTTCACTTGCATTTTCCTTTGTTATATTTTTAAGGTTCTTTAAGGACAAAAAATATACTTGGAAGTATTTTTTAGGTTATGTGGTAGTCCAAAGTATAGTAAGTGTACTTTTAGAATTTATGTTCTTTGGATTTACTATGATAGGAGGTTCTTTAGGACTGTATTTAGGATTCCTGGCAAGTGGCATAGTATGTGCATTTACAGGAGGATTTCTATATGAATACTTTAAGCAGGCTTCATATGTAAAAATGGAGAGTTCTGAGGATAAAACAAATTCTAATTTGAAAAAATAAAAGATAGAGTATATTAATAAGTATTTAAACACTGTAAAGTTGTAATATTTATGTTTTTTATGTTGTTTTATAATACAAAATATGCTAAAATTTAATTATAGTATTATTGAGAAAAAACAATAAAAAATAATAATATACTTTTTGGAAGGG
>NZ_JADRHM010000105.1 GCF_018205345.1 Fusobacterium sp. DD2 | reverse complement strand
TTACAACAACGAGCGAATTCAGAAAAAAACAAAATGGATGCCACCTGTAAAATACAGGAAAGCATCCATAAGTATTTAAGTTTTTATTTAATATGTCCAGAAAACTGGGTACATATCATAGACTAGGCTTTTTTGTTAGTTACCTTTTTTTAATAGAGCTTCAAATAAATCTATTATTTCATTTACTCTTGCCAAACCTTCTTCTGGAGTTGGATAATTAGCAACAACTTCTTCAATAGATTGACCTTCATAAAGTTCATTTCCTAAAAATGAATCAATATCATGTTTTAAATCCCTATTTCTCTCGTATAATACTCCTAATGCAAAGTTAATAGGTGATTTCCAATCATATTTTAGTAAATTATTGTTAGCCTTTATTCCAAAATCACTATAATGGCAATCCAAATATTTTCTCAAGATACTTTCTAATCTATTAGCAGTATCTAAATATGAATCATGCATAAAATTCACCTCCTTGACTGATATGTATATTATAGTAACGAATACAATGTTTTTCAATAGATAAAACTCTAGCTCGCTCATAATATCTAATTTAAGAAGGTTTAAAAAGAAAAAAATTACATTATATTTCAAAAATAAAAAAGTTGACATTATGTCAGACTTAATACATAATATAGTCAGACATAATAAGGAGGTGAATAATGGAAAAGAAGGTTGGACGGCCAACTGATAATCCTAAAGTTAAAAGAATTACTGTTAGATTAGACCAAAATACTCTTGATATATTAGATAGATACTGTAAAGAAAATAATATTGATAGAGGAGAAGGAGTAAGACAAGGGATAAGAAGATTGGCAAATAAATAAAAAACCCTTCAATCACTCTAAAAAGCAATTAAAGGGCTTTAAGGTATTACTACCCTAGACAAGTATACTATACCTTAATAGCTTTTAAAATGCAAATTTTATGTGAGGTATATATGAAAGTAATTAAGGTTAAAAAGAGTAACCAAGATAAAATCACAAGTTTGGAACTTACAGAGCAAATTAATTTATTTAGAAAACAAGAGGGGAGAAAATAGAACTGCGACATTATGATTTATTGAAAATTATAAGAAACGAGTTTGGAGAAGAAATAGGAGACGGAAAAATTTCCGAGTCGTATTATAAAAATTCTCAAAACAAGGAACAACCTATGTTTATATTAACTTTAAACCAAGCTAAACAAGTATTAGTAAGAGAAAGCAAGTATGTAAGAAGAGCTATTATACAATACATAGAAAAGCTATTATACAATACATAGAAAAGCTAGAACAACAAATATCAATAAAGAATGAAACTGTATTATCTTGTGATGATGGATTGTTACTTGAGAAAGTAAAAGGCTTTATTAATGAAGATGGATCTAAAGATAAAACAGGAATAACAGCAGTTAGTGCAAGACAATTATGGACTAAACTAGAGGTAAAAACTTATTTTACTGACTGGATGAGAAGAAGAATTAAAAGATATGATTATCAAAATGGAGTTGATTATATCTGGTATGGAGATGACTATGCTTTATCACTTGATATGGCTTGCGAATTAGCTTTGATTGAGAATACAGATACAGGAAGAGATATAAGAAGATATTTAGTTAATTATAAGAAAGGGAATACTCAGAGTACAACTAATAAGACTAATACAAGTAATACTGCGGATAAAGAGAAGATTGCTAAACTTGAAAAGAGAGAATAAGAATTATACGAACTTTTAAATTCTTTATGGTTAGAAATAGCTAATCGAAGAGAATTAGAAAGAGAGAGCAACAAAAAGATTGATAATAAATTCAGAATGGTTGGGCAATTAATGAGAGCTAATCAAGAACTAATTAAAACATTTTAAAAATTAAAAAGGACTTTCGAGTTGTTTTTTTATTTGTTCTATTTTAAAAAAATTATCATTTTACTTTGAAATTTTTATCATTTCACATTGCGACTTACACTTATATGAAGTGATTACGAGTTTTTATATTTTATTTTTGTTACATTATATTTTATAATCGTTAAAATAATAATTTTAATAGTTATATAAAATATAAATTTTATATGAGAGATGGATTGTTTTTTCTTGGATTAATTTATTCTTTTAATCTATTTTAGATAAATGATAAAAAATCTATTGTAATTTATGACGGAGTTAGATATAATTTAATAAGGGAGTAAATGAAATCATAAACACAATCGGAGGTAAAAGATGAAAAGATTATTAGTATTATCAATATTATTAGTATCAACAACAGTGTTCGCAGATTCAATTGATTTATTAGATGAATTAAAATTATTGGATGCTGAATATCAAAACCTATCTACTCAAGAGGACACTAGATTTAAAGAGGAAAAAGCTCAAGCAGATGCAGCAAGAGTGGCTTTAGCTGAAAATGAAAAAGTTTATTCAGAATTAACTAAAAGAGCTCAAAAATTAGCTACAGAATCAGATACTAAATTCTACAAACAACAATATCAAGAACTGGCTAAAAAATATGAAAAAGTTCTTCAAAAATTATCAGTAGATATGGAAGGACAAAAAGCTGTTATAGCTGATTTCCAAAAAATCGAATCATTAAGAACTAAATAGTAATTCAGATTAAAAGGCTGCCAATTGAGGTCTTTGTTCTTTTATTTAGGCGGATATAAAAAAGGCTACAATTGTTATATGTACCCATTTTTCTGGAAATATTAAATTAAAAGTCAAATACTTATGGATGTTTCTTGTATTTTACAGGTACTGCGTATCCCCTTTACTGTTGTGTCTAGTAAGAGGGGTATAGATCAAGTGTTGATGAACTAAAACAAAATAAAAATTCATAAGATTTTGATGATTCAGGTTTAACCGAGTTATCAAAATCTTTTTCTTTCTTTGTTAAATCACTCTTTATTTTCATTAATATTTAAATTTTGGTATCACAAAAACGCTGAATAAATTCAAACTTTAAATATTACATGTATTACTATCAATTAGTTCTTTAATTGTCATGATACGTTTTCTGAGGCTAGAAAAGCAATGATATCCAAAGGAAAATTTAGAAAAATAGCTTTCTAATGAATCAAGTTGCCTATTTTCCGCAATATCAATAATTTTTCTGTTAACCGTATCCATAAAAATGAACGACATAGCGCCCAAGGAAATTGATCTACTAGAGTTAAATATATAACATACAGGATATAAAAAAATAATAATATTTTGAAATCATTCAAAAGATATTTAATTAAGACAGTTCATATGGTTTTAAAAGTTAAATTTTTTTATATATTACTTTAATAGTTGAAAAATTATTTTATTCGTGATAAAATTGCGAAAAAATAGAGAACATTTTTTTGACAAAAAAAAGAAAGTTTTAATAAGTCAAAATAAGTATAAAAATGGAGACCAATATCCCCATAACGAATAAAAGGAGGACATTATGAAGAAAGTTTTAGTAGTACTTTTTGCAACATTGTTGGTATCTCAGGTTTATGCTTCACAGGACATTACGGCAGAATTTCAAGATTTAGATGCACAATACCAACAGTTAGTAAATGAAGAAAATGCAAGATTTGAAGAAGAAAAAGTAAACTGTCAGCTTGCTGAACAAAAAATTGTGCAGTTAAATGAAGCTATAGCTACAGTTAAAGAAAAAATTGCTAATGCAAGTATCGAGAGGGAAAATAGATATTTTAAAGATGATTTTGATGCCTTAACAAAAAAATATAAAGAGTATTTAGGCAAACTAGAACAGTCACTTGCAGTAAATGAGGGAATCGTTTCAGATTTCCAAAAGATAAGTGCTGTTAGAGGAAACCAAAATTAAGGTTAACTTAGGGAGGAATATGAGAAAAAAAATATATATTGCGGGAATGTTAATTTTAGCAGCAGCAGTGACAGGATGTTCAGGAGCTACACCAATAGTTGAGTATAAACCAGGGACTATAGATGATCCTATAAAATTAATGGAAGTTAAAAGAGAGTATTATAAACAACAGGAAATAGCAAAGAAAAAAGCTGAAGAAGAGGCTAAAAAAGCTGCTGAAAAGGCAAAAATTGAAGAACAAAAAAGATTAGAGGCTGAAAAACAAGCTAAAATCGAAGCTGAAAAGAAAGCTGAAGAAGAAAGATTAAGAAACATGACTCCAGAAGAAAAATTAAAATATAAAATGGAGAGTGCAATGAAACAGATTCAAGAGATGAACAAAATTGTTGACAAAGCAAGAGCAGAAGAGATTGAAAATACTAAATCTTTGGAACAA
>NZ_JADRHM010000104.1 GCF_018205345.1 Fusobacterium sp. DD2 | reverse complement strand
GTGAAAAATTTGATATAATATCACAACTATTTTATTTTTTTACAAGATTACTCTTTATATTATAAGGGACTATGCAATAGTAGAGAAGAAAACAGAAATAAACTCTCGTAAAACAAGAAAAAATGTGGTAAAATATGACATATTATATATATATCAATACTATTGATGTTGTATATGTATAATAAGAAATATTGTGTTGCCTAACATAATTTTGTTATATAAATCTAATATATAGAATAACATATATAAAATGAATTCAAGTTATATATAAAACAAATTTTTATCATTGACAATAGGATAAAAAGCATATATGATTTATTATGTGACAAAAAATGTGAAAAAAATATATTTCTTGTTATTTGATAACATTGCAAAAGAAAAAAGGAGTGAATAATATGCAAGATTTGCTAAGTAAATTGATAAAAAAGAATTTACCATTCACTAAGGACGGAAATGTAGCAAACTATATTCCAGAATTAGATAAAGCACCAAAAGATGCTTTAGGTATATGCATTCTTGATAACGAAGGGAACCACTACTGTGCTGGAGATTGTGAAAAGAAATTTACAGTGCAAAGTATTTCTAAGATTGTAAGTTTAATGTTAGCTATTTTAGATAATGGCGAAGAGTATGTTTTTTCAAAAGTTGGAATGGAACCTACAGGAGATCCATTCAACTCTATAAGAAAATTGGAAACTTGTTCAAGTAAACCGTATAACCCTATGATCAATGCAGGAGCAATTGCTGTATGTTCAATGATAAAGGGTAGCGATGCAAGAGAAAAATTCCAAAGATTATTGGATTTCTTTAAACGTGTTTCAGAAGATGATACTTTGGATGTAAACTACAAAATCTATTGTGGAGAAAGTGAAACTGGTAACAGAAACAGAGCAATGGGTTATTTCCTTAAGGGCGAAGGAATAATCGAAGGAGATGTTGAAGATGCTTTAAGAGTATATTTCAAACAATGCTCAATTGAAGTTACAGCACACACAATAGCTAAAATCGGATTATTTTTGGCAAACAATGGTAAGTTAAGTACAGGAGAACAGGTAGTTTCACCTAGAGTGGCTACAATTGTGAAAACTTTAATGGTAACTTGTGGAATGTATGATAGTTCTGGAGAAGTTGCTGTAAGAGTTGGAATACCATGTAAAAGTGGTGTAGGTGGAGGAATAGTAGGAGTTGTTCCAGGAAAACTTGGAATTGGAGTTTATGGTCCTTCACTAGACAGTAGAGGAAACTCTATAGCAGGACTACATCTGCTAGAAGATTTATCAAGTGAACTTAAGTTCTCAATCTTCTAGAATAACACAAAAATTAAGGGAGGAAACATGTTAGGCAACATAATAAATTTTTTAAATGGGATACTTTGGGGATACGTTTTAATTATTTTACTTACTGTATCAGGACTTTATTTTACTTTTAAACTAAAATTTGCGAACTTAACTCAAATCAAAGAGATGTTCAAAATCATGCTTGAGAAAAAAGAGGGTGGAGGTATATCACCTTTCCAAGCTTTCTGTGTTAGTGCAGGTTCTAAAGTTGGAACTGGAAGCTTGGCTGGAGTTGCAATAGCAATTTCACTTGGAGGACCAGGTTCTGTATTTTGGATGTGGGTATTAACTCTAGTAGTTGGAAGTTTAAGTATCGTTGAAAATATATTGGCACAAATTTATAAAGAGAAAAAAGATGGATTATTTAGAGGTGGACCAGCTTTCTACATGGAAAAAGCTATGAAGAAAAAATGGATGGGTATAGCTTTCTCAGTTTTATTAACTATCACTTACGGGCTAATATTTAACGCAGTTCAAGCTAATACAATGACTATTGCTATTGAAAACTTTGCTGGAATAGACAGAGTTAAAAGTGGTATTGTTGTAGTAGTATTAACAGCTGCAGTTATTTATGGTGGTATGAAGAGAATAGCTAAAGTATCTGAAATCATAGTTCCATTAATGGGAGCAAGCTATCTTTTAGTTGCTTTATTCGTAGTTGTAAAAAATATTGGTGAATTACCTTCAGTAATGAGCTTAATATTTGCAAATGCTTTTGGACTTAAAGCATTTGGTGGTGGAACTCTTGGAATGATAGTTATGCAAGGGGTAAAAAGAGGATTATTCTCTAACGAGGCTGGAATGGGAAGTACACCTAACGCAGGAGCATCAGCTTCAGCATCACACCCTGCTAAACAAGGTCTTATTCAAACTTTAGGTGTATATGTAGCTACACTTGGAGTATGTACAGCAACTGCATTTATAATTTTATTCTCAGGAGTATTAGATCAGAAACTAGATGGTATTGGATATACTCAAGCTGCTATGAAAGCTCAATTAGGAAGTGTTGGAGATATATTCTTACTACTTTGTATTGTACTATTTGCTTATACTACTATTATTGGAAACTACTATTATGGACAAACAAACCTTGAGTACTTAAATGCTGACAAGGGAATAAAAATTCAAATATTCAGAGTTTTAGTTATGATAATGGTATTCTTCGGTGCTGTAAGAGAATCAGCAATTGTATGGAATACAGCAGACTTGTTTATGGCTTTAATGGCAATCTTTAACATCTATGCAATAGTTATGTTAAGAAAACCAGCTATTCAAACTATGCAACATTATGTAAACTCTAAGAAAATGGGACTTGATCCAGTATTTACAATTGATGTACTAGATGACAGTACAGGAGTAGAGTGCTGGGATAAAAATGGTGAAATTCCTTTAGAAGCAGAGGAACCAGTAGCTGTTCAATGTCCTTCAGGAGTAGAGGCTTAGATCACACTTAGTATTATAAATGTTCCTGGCAAGATTATCTTGCTGGGAACTTTTATTTTTTGCAAAAATAGAAATGTTGACTAAAGAGTCTAAAGCTGTTATATTATATATACCATTTATATCAAGTTAACGTAGATGGGATAATTGATTAAGGGGTTGATTATATGAAAAAAATAGCTATAATTGGTGGAGTTGCTGGAGGGGCATCAGCAGCTGCAAGATTGAGAAGACATAGCGAAGAAGATCAGATAGTGATGTTTGAGAGAGGACCTCACGTATCATTTTCTAACTGCTGTTTACCTTATCACCTAAGTGGTATTGTGGACAGTGCTGATAAACTTGTTTTAATGACACCTGAGAAGTTTATGGCTCAATATAATATTGATGCAAGAGTTAATAGTGAAGTTATAGATATAGATAGAGAAAATAAAGAGATAACTGTTAAAAATATTTTAACTGGAGAAAATTATAAGGAAAAATATGATAAGCTTATTCTTTCAATGGGAGCAAAACCTATAGTACCAAGAATAAAAGGAATTGAAAATGTAAATATCTTTACTATTAGAAATGTAGTTGATATAGATAGATTAAATAAATTTGTAAAAACTTGTGAAAAGAAAAAAGTAACAGTAATAGGTGGAGGATTCATAGGAATAGAAACTGCTGAAAACTTAAGAGAAGCTGGTTATGACGTAACACTTATAGAAGCAGCAAATCAGATTTTGAGAGTATTTGACTATGATATGGTACAGATTCTTCATAAAGAACTACATGATAAAGGAGTAAATCTTATTGTAGAGGATAAGGTTGTAGAATTTGAAAAGAATATGGTAGTTCTTGAGTCTGGTAAAAAAGTGGAGGCAGAAGCAGTAGTTTTAGCAATTGGAGTAACTCCAGATATTGAACTTGCTAAGAAAGCTGGACTTGAAGTTGGAAAAACAGGTGGGATAAAAGTTGATCAGAATTATTTGACATCTGATAGAGATATATATGCAGTAGGAGATGCTATTGAGGTATATAATGCTCTTTACAATGACTACTTCAAACTTGCTCTTGCAGGACCTGCACAGAAACAGGCAAGAGGAGTAGCAGACCATATAAATGGAATGAGAATAGATAACAGAGGATTTATCGGTTCTTCTGTAATAAAAGTTTTTGATTATAATGGAGCAGCAACTGGACTTACTGAGAATATAATAAAAGATAGAAATTTATCTATTAAATATGAAACTGTAGAGTCTATCCCTTTTGACAGTGTAAAACTTATGCCAACAGCAAGATTTCTACACTTCAAGCTTCTATATGAGGTACCAACAGGAAGAATACTTGGAGCACAGGCAATAGGAAAAGGAGATGTGGCAAAACGTATAGATGTTATAGCTACAGTAATTAAATTCGGTGGAACAATTGATGATTTAAAAGATTTGGAACTTTGCTATGCACCACCATTTGGAACAGCAAAAGATGTTGTTAACTATGGAGGATATATAGCAACAAATCTATTAGATGGAAGCTATAAACAGGTGCATTTCAGTAAAATGAGAGAGCTTGTAGAAAACAATAAATTTATCCTTGATGTGAGAGAAAAAAATGAATATGAAGCTGGACACATTAATGGATCTGTAAATATTCCTCTTAGTGAAATAAGAGATAGAATAGGAGAGCTTCCTAAAGACAGAGAGATTTTTATACATTGTAAGAGTGGACAGAGAAGTTACAATGCGTGCTTATTATTACAGCATTTAGGATTTAAAGATGTCTACAATATAACTGCAGGATTTATGGGAATATGCTTCTATGAGTACTTTAATGATATAAGACTTGGAAGAAAACCTATAATGGATAAATATAATTTTAACTAGATATAAAAAAGAGGCTTATG
>NZ_JADRHM010000103.1 GCF_018205345.1 Fusobacterium sp. DD2 | reverse complement strand
TTCTCAGCTACTTTCTATCTTATTATTCAAATTATAATTTCCTAATATATAAAAAAAGCTGCTACCTCCAGGAAAAACCTGTTGGTAACAGCCAAATTATATTTTTATTAACGTTTTAATAATTCTTTTCCTGGAATACCTGGTTTTGTCATTTCAAATGGATTTAAAATTATATCCAATTGATCTTTTGTTAAAAGTCCCTTTTCAAGAACTAAATCAGCTACAGGAACTCCTGTTTTTATTGATTCTTTAGCAATATCTGCAGCATTTTTGTATCCAATATGAGGGTTTAAAGCTGTTATTATTCCAACACTTCTATCTACCCAATGCTTACAGTTTACTTCCTGAGCAGCGATTCCTTTTAAGCAGTTATCTACAAATGTAACAATTCCATTCTTTAAGATTTCAATTGATTGGAAAAGGTTGAAGAATAAAACTGGTTCAAATACGTTTAATTCTAATTGTCCAGCTTCTGCTGCTTTAGTTATTGTAATATCATTACCAAAGATTTGGAAACAAACCTGGTTCATAACTTCAGGGATTACAGGATTAACCTTTCCTGGCATTATTGATGATCCTGGTTGTTGTTGTGGTAATAATAGTTCTGCAAGTCCAGCTTTTGGTCCTGATGCCATAAGTCTTATATCATTAGCGGTTTTTGAAAGGTTTACAGCACATGTTTTTAATGCTGAAGATAACCATACAAAGCTGTCTAAGTTTCTTGTTCCATCTACTAAGTCTGGTGATTGTTTAAATTTGAATCCAGTAACTTCTGATAGTATTCTTACAACATTTTTTACATACTCAACATCGGCATTTATTCCTGTTCCAACTGCTGTAGCTCCCATATTTACATATGTTAATTCTTCAACAGCCATAGAAATTCTTTTTATATCTCTCTTTACTGGTTGAGAGAAAGCTTTAAACTCCTGTCCTAATCTTATAGGTACAGCATCTTGTAAGTGAGTTCTTCCCATTTTAATTACATGATCAAATTCATCTCCCTTTTTTTGAAGAGTATCATATAATTTTTGAAGATCCACCAAAAGATCTTTTATTAACATTTGGATAGTAAGTTTCCCTGCAGTAGGAACTACGTCATTTGTTGATTGTCCATAGTTTACATGATCGTTAGGGTGACATTTATCATATTTTCCCAACTCTCCACCTAATATTTCATTTGCTCTATTAGCTATAACTTCGTTCATATTCATATTCATTGAAGTTCCAGCTCCACCTTGAATAACGTCAGTTATAAATTGATCTCTAAATTTCCCACCAATAATCTCATCTGCAGCTTGTACCATTGCTTCTGCAACATTTTTTCCTATAAGCCCTGCTTCATAGTTAGCTATTGAAGTTGCTTTTTTAACATAAGCAAGTGCTGTAATAAATGGTTCGCTTACTGTATAACCAGTTATATGGAAATTGTTCTTTCCTCTTAATGATTGAACTCCATAATATGCGTCAGCTGGTACTTCAAGTGTTCCAATTGAATCTGTTTCCAATCTGTATTTTTTCATTTATCCGTCCTCCATATCCCACATCATATTTTTCATATATGATAGCTTATTATATCTCTTACTATTATGATACGTTGTTTATGGTCTTTTTTCAACCATTAAAAATGGATTTCAGGTTCAAAAAATATATCATCTATTACATTTACGATATATTTCCTTAATAATCATATATTTTATTAATGATTTTAAAAAGAACTATATGAATTGATGATAAAATGAAAATATTTTACCATTTTTTAATGAAAATAAACTTCAATAAAGAAAAAAAATGAAAATTTTCATTTTAACAATGGTTATTTTTTGTTCATTTATCCTCTGAATGAAAGTTATTTTTCTTGATATATAGTGATAAATTTGTTAAAATTGAACGAGGAGGGTGATGTAATGAAAAAACTATTATCATGTATATTAATATCAATAGTTGGGCTATTTTGTCTAACTGGATGTAATGATAAAAATCCAACAGAAATTACTATCAGTGCAGCAGCAAGTTTAAAGGATTCTTTAGGTGAGGTTATAGAAAAATTTGAAAAAGAAAATAAAAATATCAAAATAAATGTTAACTTTGGTGGATCAGGTGCTTTGAAAAATCAAATCATCGCTGGAGCTCCTGTAGATATTGTCTTCTTTGCATCTCAAAAGGATTTAAATGACTTAAAAGATAAAAAGATGATTGATGAAAAATATCATAAAAATCTTCTTAAAAACAGATTAGTGGTAGCTGGAAGAAGAGAGATTTCAGATTTATATGAAATTGTAAATGATAAAGTAGCAATTGGTACACCTGAAACTGTTCCAGCAGGAAGATACGCAAAAGAAGCTTTTGAAAACTCAGGAGTATGGGACGCTATTCAAAAGAATCTTGTATTTACAAAAGATGTAAGAAGTGCAGCTCAGTATGTTGATTTAGGGGAAGTTGATTATTCTCTTATATATAAAACAGATGCAAAAATTTTAAAAAATGTAAAAATTGCTTATATAGTTCCTGAAGATCTTCATAAACCTATTATTTATAGTTATGGAATTATAAAAGGACATGAAACTGATGCTAACATCAAGTTTTATAACTATCTGCAATCAAAAGATGCAGCTAAAATATATAAAAAATATAATTTTGAATTGTCTGAGTAGGTTACAGTATGAATAACTTAGATTTAGGTATAATTTTATTAACAGTTAAAATTGCTCTTATATCTACAATACTTGTAACTATATTCTCATTGATTTTAGCCTGGAAATTGAAACGGGCTAATCTGAAAATTAAAAATACTATAGAGATGTTAATCAACATCTCTCTTTTTATATCTCCTTCAGTACTTGGATATATTCTTATTCTAATACTTGGGAAAAACGGTTTTATAGGTTCAATACTTTATAGATATTTCAATATCACTGTTATGTTTTCATGGTGGGCAGGAATTATTACCTCTTTTGTAGTAACACTTCCACTTATGTATAACAGTATAAAAGCTGGTATGGAAAATTTAAGTCCTATGTATTATGAGGCTGGCCTTGAAGCTGGAGCAAGTGAATTTCAAATTCTCCGTCTCATAACAATTCCCCTTATTAAAAAGAATATATTAGCAGGTATACTCCTTTCCTTTGGAAGAGCTATGGGTGAGTTTGGAGCAACATTGATGCTTGCTGGAAATATTCCTGGAAAGACTCAGACAATATCTATGGCTATATATTCTGCTTCTGAAAGTGGAGATAGTGGAAGAGCTAATTTTTTTCTAATTGTAATACTGGTAATCAGTTTTTTAGTTATGATACTTTATAATTATCTATTTTTTAAAGAAAGGAAAAATATATGAAATTAATTAAAACTGTTGATGCAGAGGGATATGTTCTTCAACATGATATAACACAAATTCTTCCTGGAGAATTTAAAGGGCGTGCCTTTAAAAAAGGTCATATTATTACTAAAGAGGATATTCCTAAACTATTAAACCTTGGAAAAGACCATATCTACGTCTTTGAATTGGGAGATACTGGAGTACATGAAAATGATGCTGCTGTAATCTTAGGAAATGTAGGAAGAGGAAAGCATGTGGCTACCTCAACAGAAATAAAAGAGGGAAAGATAAATTTCACAGCTCTTTGTGACGGAATACTTAAAATAAATAAAAATAAACTTTTAGAACTTAATATGTTAGGAGAGATGTCCTTTGCAACTCTTCCTGACAACTATCCAGTTAAAAAAGGTCAAAATATAGCTGCAGCAAGAGTAATACCTCTTGTTATAAAAAAAGAAAAGATGGATAAGGTGCAAGAGATAATAAAACGTCCTCTTTTAAATGTCAGACCTTTTAAAACTTACAAAGTTGGAATTATTGTTACTGGAAATGAAGTATTCTATGGAAGAATAGAGGATAAATTTACAGATGTAATAAAAAGAAAAATAGGAGAGTATAACTGCACAATAGTAGGGCATCTTTTCTGTCCTGATGACAAGGAGATTATAAAACAAAGTGCTGAACAACTTCTTCGTCAAGGTGCTAATATGCTTATATTTACAGGGGGAATGTCTGTAGATCCAGATGATACCACTCCTACTGCAATTATGGAGATGGGTGGAGAACTTGTAACATATGGTGCTCCTGTACTTCCTGGATCGATGTTTTTACTTTCATATCTGGGTAAAATACCAATGATGGGGCTTCCTGGATGTGTAATGTTTGCTAAAAGAACTGTATTTGACCTTGTTCTATCAAGAGTTATGACAGGAGAAAGATTAACTACAAAACAGATTATGCAATATGGTAACGGTGGACTTTGTCAAAGCTGTGATATTTGTACTTACCCTAACTGTGGATTTGGAAAGTAGGTAATAATATGGAATTTACACATTTTAATGAAAATGGACAGGCCAGAATGGTAGATGTCTCAGAAAAAAAAGATACTAAAAGATGTGCTGTTGCACGTGGGTATATTAAGATGAATCCAGACACTGTTAAAAAAGTAGTGGAAGGAAAGATGAAAAAAGGAGATGTCCTTGCAGTAGCTCAGGTAGGTGGCATATGTGGTGCTAAAAAGACCTGGGATATTATTCCAATGTGCCATAATATCCTTCTTACTGGAGCTGATATAAATTTTGAAATTAAAGAAGATAGGATTTTAATAGAGGCCACTGTTAAAACAACTGGCCCTACTGGAGTTGAAATGGAAGCATTAACAGCTGTATCTACTGCAGCGTTAACTATCTATGATATGTGCAAAGCTATAGATAAGCATATGGAGATAGGAGAGATTAAGCTCATCTCTAAAACAGGTGGAAAATCAGATTTTTCTGCTAAATAAAGTAAAATAAAAAGGTGATACTTG
>NZ_JADRHM010000102.1 GCF_018205345.1 Fusobacterium sp. DD2 | reverse complement strand
AAAATAAAGGAGCTGTTGCATTTTTTAAATTATAAAAATATAATTCTCTCCGGTATCAATAGTTTCTATTTATATTGCTTACAGAAAGAAAATCCGAAACTCACTTCGTTCAGACAGTCGAATTTTCAGTATTCTGTTTCGCTTCATAAATTACGAAACTATTTCTAATATCGAGAATTCTATTTTTACAGTTTTGCAACAGCTCCTTATTTTTATAATGGAAGGTAATGAGTTGAAATAAGGAAAAATACAATAAGTGCACAGGCATCTATTATTGTTGTTATAAACGGACTTGCTATAACAGCTGGATCCAATTTAAAGCTTTTAGCTACAATAGGAAGTATTCCACCTATTACTTTTCCTACAACTACTATAATAAAGAGACTCACTGATATTACAAATGATGTAATATAGCTCTCACTGCTTATATATATAATTCCAAAATTCACAACTGAAAGTATAAATCCAATGATAATACTTATTCCTAGCTCTTTTTTAAATACAGCCCCTAAATCTCCTGTACTTATCTCATCTAAGGCTATTCCCCTTGTAATTAAAGTAGAAGATTGTGAACCTGCATTTCCACCTGTTGACATAAGCATAGGTGTAAAAGATATAAGAATAAGTGCATTTCTCAAACTATTTCCATAATGTCTGATGATTATTCCTGTAAATGTAGCTAATATCATAAGAAGCATAAGCCATCCTATTCTCTGTTTTACCAATGAAAAAATAGACTCTTTTAAATACTCCTCATCAGAAGGTCTCATTCCAGCAAGCTTTTGCAAATCCTCTGTATTTTCCTGATCAATTACATCTACCACATCATCTATAGTTATGATTCCAACAAGTCTATCCTCATTATCAACAACTGGCATAGATGTCAAATCATATTTTCTGAAGTCATTTGCAATTTTTTCCTGATCATCTATTGTATGACAGCTTAATACATTAGTTTCCATTACATCTCTTAAATATATATCATCATCAAGGAAAATCAGCTTTTTAAGGGTAATAAAACCTACAAGTCTTCTCTGATAATCGATAATATAGCATATATCAATAGTTTCATTATCTATTCCACATCTTTTAATTGAGTGTATCGCCTGACCTACTGACATATCACTTTTAAGTGATAGATACTCAACAGTCATAACACTTCCTGCACTGTTTTCTGGATATTTAAGAAGCTGATTGATAAGATTTCTCATTTCAGGTGCAGTATTTTGAAGTATCTTATCTACAATATTTGCAGGCATCTCCTCTATAAAATCCACAGTGTCATCAATAAACATATCACTTATAATATTTGAAACCTCTTCATCTGTGATATTTTCCACTATCTCCTGCTGTTTATCAGGTGCAAGATAGGAAAAAGTATCTGAAGAGAGATCCTTGGGCAACACTCTAAATAGCTTCAAGCTCTCCTCTTTTGACAAATCATCAATTATTCCAGCTATATCAACTGGATTTTCATCCTTTAGTAAATCTCTAAGTTTATTTAACTGATTGCTCTTTAAAAACTTTAAAATTTCCTCCAGGGGCACTTTCATACCAAAAACCTCCAATAAAATTATAATAAATATTTTTTCAGTTAAAAGAATATCCTATCACTGACATAATGTCAATATATTATTTCATTCATCTCTTACATAATATCATAAATAGCTCAAAACTGCCATATTAAGAACCAGAAGAAAAAGATTTTTATTATAACTCACACTACACATTATTTTACAAATATTGTATAATATATAGGAATTAATAAATGGAGGGAAAAATGAATATAAAATCAAGAGTTATTAGCCTTATAAGAGAGGTTGACAATGGAAAATACTCAAATATTGCTCTCAATGAATATTTTAAAAACAATACAATACCAAAAAAAGAAAGAGGATTTATCACAGAACTTTTTTATGGTGTAATAAGAAATAAGATATTTTTAGATTACGAAATTGATAAAAGAACAAAAACTATAAAGAAAGACTGGATTAGAAATATTTTAAGAATTTCTATGTATCAGATCTCTTTTATGAAATCAGATGACAAAGGTGTAATATGGGAGGCTACTGAACTTACTAAGAAGAAATTCAGTGTTCCTGTTGGAAAATTTGTAAATGGTGTATTAAGAAGTTATCAAAGAGAATGGAAAGAGGATGTAGAGGAACTTAAAAACTCTGGCAAGTACCATATCTACCTTTCATATTCAAAATGGTTTTTTGATAAAATCACTGAAGAGTATGGAGAAAATGGAATTAAATTCCTTGAAAATCTGAAAAAAATCCCATATATCAGCTTCAGAGTAAATAGATTAAAATACAGTACTGAAGAGTTTGAAAAAATGCTTAAGGAGCAGGAGATAGATATAATCAAACAGGTGGACTCTGTCTACTATGTAGATTCTGGAATATTACTATATAGCAATGAATTTAAGGAAGGTAAGATTATAGTTCAGGATGCTTCTTCTTATCTGGCTGTTAGAAACCTTGATCCTAAGCCTTCTGAAAGCGTTCTCGATACCTGCAGTGCCCCAGGAGGTAAAACTGCTGTATTAGGTGAATTAATGGAGAACAAAGGAGAATTGCTTGCGCTTGATATATATCCACACAAACTAAAACTTATAGAAGAAAACTGTAAAAAATGTGGAGTTACAATAGTACAACCTGTAAAAATGGATGCCAGAAAACTTAAAGAGCAGGGAAAACAGTTTGACAAAATTCTAGTAGATGCTCCATGCAGTGGATATGGTGTATTAAGAAAAAAACCAGAAGGTATCTACAGTAAAAATATTGAAAATGTAGATGAACTTGCAAAACTTCAATTTGAAATACTGGAATCTGCAAGTCAGGTATTAAAAGAAAATGGAGAACTTGTATATAGTACATGCACTATTTTAAAAGAGGAAAATCAAAATAATATTAAAAGATTCCTGGATAAATATCCTGAATTTGAAACTGTAAAACTCTATATTCCTGAAAATGTAGGTGGTACCTATGATGAAGTTGGAGGATTTACAATAGATTATAATGAGGATATCCTGGATGGATTCTATATAGCAAAACTGGTTAAGAAAGGAAAAAAATGTTAGAAGAGTTAAAAGAGGCAAATGAATATATAGTAGGTAAAATAAAAGAAACTGATCCTCTTATTTTAGCTATGGAGGAGTATGCCAGAAAGCATAATGTCCCTATAGTTACAAAAGAGGTAGCAGAGTATCTGAAGTTTTTAGTAAGAGATAAAAACATCAAAAACATATTAGAAGTTGGGACAGCAATTGGTTATTCAGGAATAATTATGGCTCAAGAGGTAAAAGAAAAGGGCGGAAAACTATACACTATTGAGATAGATGATGAAAGATACAACACTGCTCAGGAAAATATAAAAAAATCTAGACTTGATAATATTATCTCAATAAAGGGAGATGCAGTTGAAGAGATTTCTAAAATAGAAGAGAACTTTGACTTTGTATTTATAGATGCATCTAAAGGTCATTATAAAGAGTTCTTTGAAGACTCATATAAACTTCTAAATAAGGATGGGATAATCTTTATTGATAATATTATGTTTAGAGGATATCTTTATAAGGAGTACCCTAAAAGATTTAAAACAATAGTAAGAAGATTAAATGAATTTATAGACTACCTGTATAGCAAAGAGAAAGATGAATTTGTCCTTTTACCTTTTGGTGATGGCGTAGGACTTTATCGTCGTAAAAAGTAAAAAATAGTAAAAATAAAAGATGGCACAGATTATACTTGCCATCTTTTTTAGTGGATAAAAAAAAATGCCTGCACAATGTGCAGGCACTTGTAATCTTTGTCATAAACAACTAGAAAGTAGTTTTTACTCCTACAGTTGCATATGGTTGCCATCTCCAGTGAGAAGCTTCTGAGTTAGCTGTAACAGCCCAGTTTCTGTATTCTGCTCCTATAGTTCCATAAACATCAATGAATTTAGTTGCGTTATAAGTTAATGTTAAGCTAGGCTCAGCATAAACTGAATATGCAGCATGCTCTCTTGATTTTGTTAAATCATAATCAGCTGTTTTAAATACTTTTCTATTTGAGTAATCAAATGTATCATATCCACCTTCAAATGCCCAATCAATTGAGTAGTTGTCAGCAGCATATAAGTTGTAGTTGTGCATTAATTTAGCAGCAACACTAACTGTAAAGTCTTTTTTATGTCCCTCATCATCTACAGGTCTTTGGTTCCAGTTGTAATGAATTCCATCTAATTCGATTTCAGTACTGAATCCTAATGGTAATTCATTTATGAAGTCAGCATATAATCCAACTGTATTTGTATAGTCATCATCATGACCTTTCCATGAATAGATGTATCTAGGTCCTACTGTAGCTGTAGTAGTTTTTACGAAATCATTGTTGAATAGATATTCAGCAAAGTCGAAGTTTAATCTGTATTCAGCAGTCTGTTTTCCTCCTTCTTTTTCATATCTAACTAATGAGTTCATATCAACTTTTGAATCTCCAAGATGTCCATGATCATAGTGGTATCTTACTCTTACTGCGTCATCTTTTTCTTCATTTTCATGGTTCCATCCTTGGAAAGATCTAACTCTTACATCTAAAGATTGGTTTTCAGTCATTTGAACACCAGTTTCTATTTGTAATCTACCATATTTATTATGGTCATTCCATCCACCATTTTTAACTTCTTCTTTTTTGTTTTCAGTTTTTCCATAATATCTTTCTTGAACATCTAAGAATCCGCTTGGTCTCCATTCAGGTGCTTTTTCTCTGTAAACTATTACTTCTTTTTCAACTATTTGTACTGGAGTTTCTTGTACTACAACTGGTGCAGGTACTACTTCTTTAGCTGAAGCAGCAGCAGAAACTACTAATAAAGATCCTAATAAAAGTGCTAATCTTTTCATAATATTTATCTCCCCTTTTATAAATTTATTTGAGTAAATCATAATTTAGTAGACTTACTCTTCTCCCATACCATAACTATACATCATTTTTTACATTTTGTAAATAGCTTTTCTTTAATTTTCTTTTTTTGACATATTTTATTTGCACTATTTTTTTGAATTTTTTCCCATTTTACTGTCATTATGGTTTATTTTTAAAAGTTTTTCTCATAATATGACCTAAGAATAAAGTATATATAATATATCTACTCTTTTATTTAATTGAATTATTTTTCA
>NZ_JADRHM010000101.1 GCF_018205345.1 Fusobacterium sp. DD2 | reverse complement strand
GTCAGAGGAAACTATCCTCTGACACTCTAAAATTCAAGTATTTTTCTATCTAAAAGCCATTATTTTCAGCAAGTTTTTTAAACCAGTAACCTGATTTTTTTATTGTTCTGGAAGCATCATCAAGATTTAATTCAATGAGACCATATCTATTTTTATAAGCATTTAGCCATGACCAGCAATCTATTGAAGTCCATACCATGTAACCTAAACAGTTTGACCCTTCTTCAATTCCCTTGTGAAGGTATGTCAGATGCTCTTTTATAAAATCTATTCTATAGTCATCTTCAATCATTCCATTGTTTTTAAATCTATCTTCTCCTTCTACTCCCATTCCATTTTCCATAACTATCCAAGGAATATTCCCATAATTATCCTTTATATTTTTAGCTATGTCATAAAGCCCCTGTGGATATATCTCCCATCCTCTATGTGGGTTGATTCTTCTTCCAGGCATAATATAAGGATCATAGTAATATTCAGGCATAAATGGAGCCTCATCATTTGGTTTGCTTGCTCTTGCTGCAACTCTTAAAGGCTGATAATAATTTACACCTAATATATCAACTGTATTATTCTTAATTATTTCAAGTTCTTCCTCTGTATACTCTGGAGTAAGATTATGTTTCTTTATTATCTCTACAAGCTCTCTATCATATTCTCCTTTAACTGCTGGATCAAGGAAAGATTTATTGGCAAAAAGTTCTGCAATACGTGCTGCTTTTAAATCATAAGGATTATTTGATCTTGGATAAGCTGGTGTAAGATTTAGTATAATTCCTATACGTCCATCTTTTACAATCTCTTTAAATTCCCTAACTGCATAAGCAGAAGCAAGTGCCAAATTAAAAGCAACCTGTACAGCTTTTTTAGAGTCAACTTCCATAGGATAATGATACTGTTTTAGGTATCCACATTCAACTGTTACTATAGGTTCGTTAAATGTAAACCAGGTTTTAACTATATCTCCAAAAAGAGAAAAACATGTTTTAGCATAGATTCTATAAGCATTTACTACCTCTTTACTTGCAAATCCACCCTTTTCATCCTGAAGTACCAATGGAGTATCAAAATGTGATAGATTTACAAAAGGTTCTATTCCATTTTCCTTAAGTTCAGTGAAATACTCTCTATAAAATCTTATAGCCTCTTCATTTATCTCACCAATACCATTAGGAAAAAGTCTTGCCCATGAAATAGAAGTTCTAAACACATTATGCCCAGTCTTTTTTAAAAGCTTAATATCCTCTTTAAAATGTGTATACACACTGGAAGTTGTCTCTGGTCCTATTCCATTGTGAAATTTATAAGGCTCTGTTATATATAGCTTATCCCAGACAGTAAGTCCTTTATTATCACCTTGGAAACGCCCTTCACTTTGCTCTGCACTGGTTGAACTTCCCCAATAAAATCCCTTTGGAAACTCAATCATTCTTTTCCTCCTGTTTTTTCTGTTTTTCTTTCTCTCTATTTTTTAAATACTCTTCTACCATTCTGAACATTGTTTTTTTTCTACGTTTTAAAAAGTATAAGAAAGTAAATTCAATTAACATATGGTTATAGTTTTTAAGCCACGAATCTCCTACATACTTTTCAATATAAGTAACCTCAATCTTCTTCTCTTCAAGTTCTCTTATTTTATACTCAACTGTATTAACTCCCATAGGGCTGGTAAATTTTATAAGATAATCCTCATTTTCAACAAGTTTAACTACCTCACCCTGAGTATTTACTCCCTGATTAAATTTTGTTGATAATACCTTTTCAAACTTAAAGCCTGGGGTTACTTTTCCTTTTATATTAAACTCATTTCTTAGATTTTCTAATAAAAAATTATAGAAAACCTCCTTTGATACATTCATTTGTACAACTACTTTCATTTCCTTCTGCTCCTTATTATTAATAATATTGTACCAATAACAACAAAAGTTAACCCCATAATGAGATTAATAGGCATTTTAGTCTTAAGATAAATGACTATAAAAAGAGTCCCAATTGTTATTATAAAAAGTGACCATGATTTCATACTTTCCTTATTCCTCTTTTACTCTGTTAGCTATAATTACAAATGGTGTCCATATATGCAGCTTTTTTCATTTTTGTAACAAGAAAACTAGTAGACATTCCAGCTGAACATACTAATAAAATTTTTTTCATAATTTTCCTCCTCAAGATAAGTTAATATTGTAATAAAATTATACCGTAAAGTTTTTTATTTTTCAACTTGTAATGAAACGATACATATATTTTGAGAAAAAATTACAATAATAACTTTAAATAATATATGTAATTTATTATTTATATTTGATTTGTTCACGAAAACAGAATAAACTTTTTAATAATAAAAAAGTAGTATATAAGTACTGAAAATAAATACACTAGATTGAAATATACCCCTTAAATAATTTGGAAATTTTTTTAATTTCCATTATAAACTGTACAACTTATAATTATATTCACATAAAATCTAATCTAAATATCTTCAGGAGGGGTCTTTATGCACGCTGTTACACCGCTTTTAGCATTTTTATTAGTTTTAACTGCAATGACAATTGGGGATATTATCTCTGCAAAAACTAAGGCTTTTGTCCCATCTGTATTTGTTACTGCTGTTGTTTTCTTGGTTGGATACTGGTATATATTTCCACAGGACATAGTCACTGTAGCAAATCTTGGACAACCAATTGTAGTAATGATGATGTATCTTTTGATAGTTCACATGGGAACACTTATGAATTTCAGAGAGCTTATGGCCCAATGGAAAACTGTTTTAATCTCACTTGCTGGAGTCATTGGAATCATCATTCTTCTTATGACAGTTGGAATAGCTCTTTTAGGTAAAGAAACTGCTATTGTTGGTACTCCACCATTAACTGGAGGAATTGTAGCTGCAATTCTTATGAAAGATGCTGCAGCTGCTATGGGAAATGACAAACTTGCAATAGTTGCAATACTTGTATATGTACTTCAGGGATTTATTGGATATCCTCTCACTGCTATCTTACTTAAAAAAGAAGGAATAAGACTTTTAAGTGATTATAGAAAAGGAATCAAATCTGACTTAGTTGTTCAGGCTGAAAAAGGAGAGACTCATAAAAAACTTCTTCCACAACTTCCAGCTAAATACAACACTACATATATGCATCTGTTCAGACTTGGATTTGTAGCATGGCTTACAGATATATTTACAAAAGCTGTAAATAATGGTATTTTCCACAATCCAAAAGCTATATCTCCATTTGTTGTAGCACTTGTATTTGGAGTTATTGCTGGTCAAATTGGACTTGTTGACAGAGAGCCACTAGTAAAAGCAAATTCATTTGGTTGGGCTATGACTACTCTTATGGCCTTTATATTTGGTGGACTTAGTAAAGCAACACCTGAAATGCTTGAACAGGTTGCAGGTCCATTAGTAGGAATTATCATAATTGGTGTAATTGGACTTCTAATATTTGCATGGATAGCTGGAATTATTCTTCACGAATCTAAATATATGGCACTTCCTATTGCACTTAATGCACTTTATGGTTTCCCACCTAACTTTATACTTACAACAGAAGCAATTAACTCTTTAACTGATAATAAAGAGGAAATAAAATATCTAAATGATGTTATGATGCCTAAGATGTTAATTGGTGGATTTACATCTGTTACTATAGCTTCTGTAGTAGTTGGTGGAATTTTTGCAAGTATGCTTCAAAATCTTTAATTTTATTTATAAATAGTCTTGGAGGAAAAAATATGAATATTAGAAAGATAACTGAAAAATACAAAGATTATATTATTGAAAAAAGAAGATATTTCCATATGCATCCAGAGTCAAGTAATAATGAATTTAATACCTCTAAAGTTGTACAGCAGGAACTTGATAAACTTGGAATTCCATATGAAATAGTTGCCAAAACTGGTATTATTGCCAGAATAAAAGGTGGAAAACCTGGTAAAACAGTGCTTTTAAGAGCTGATATGGACGCACTTGAAGTATGTGAAAAAAATGATGTACCATATAAATCTCAAAATGAAGGACGTATGCATGCATGCGGTCATGATGGTCATACTGCTATGCTTTTAGGAGCTGCTCATGTTTTAAATGAAGTAAAAGATGAACTTAATGGTACTGTAGTTCTACTATTCCAAAAAGCAGAAGAGATTGGAACAGGGGCTAAAGAGATGATAGATGAATCTGGTATCTTAAAAGAGGTAGATGCAGTCTTTGGTATCCATCTATGGCAAGGAGTAGAAGTTGGAAAGGTATCTTTAGAAGCAGGGCCTAGAATGGCTGCAGCTGACCATTTCCTAATTAGAATAAAAGGTAGATCTGGGCATGGATCAATGCCACAGGATACTATTGATGCTGCAGTTGTTGCATCATCAATTGTTATGAACCTACAACATCTTGTAAGCAGAAATACAGATCCATTAGATACACTTGTTATTACTGTTGGTAAAATAGATGTTGGAACAAGGTTCAATATAATTCCTGGTGAAGGACTTATAGAAGGTACTTCCAGATCATTTGATGAAAAGATATGGGAAGATATACCTAATAAGCTTGAAAGAGTTGTAAATGGCGTCTGTGCCGCTTATGGAGCAACTGGATCTGTTGAAATGAGAAGAGTTGTCCCACCTCTATCTAACAACCCTGAAATCTCAAAAATTCTTTATGATGCTCAGGCTAAACTTTATGGAGAAGATAGCATAGTTAAGTATGAAAAAACTACTGGTGGAGAAGATTTTGCATATTTCACAAGAGCACTTCCTGGAGCACTTGCATTTGTAGGTATCAGAAATGATGCCAAAGGAATAAATGCCCCTCATCATAATGAACACTTCAATATGGATGAAGATGCATTGGAAATAGGTGCAAGCTTATATGCACAATTTGCAATAGACTACCTTGAAAAAAACAGATAAAACACCATAATATTATAAAAGAAAGCCATCCTTTATTTTAAAGGGTGGTTTTTTTATTATATGTGGTATAATGGTAGTCAGATATATTAATAAATTATGCAGGAGGAGTATATATGTTATTGGAAATTTCTAGAATTAAAAATGGCGGGAAAACAAAAATAAAAGAGTTTTCTGAGTATCTTCAGGTTATTTTTGAAACTGACGAAAATAATGTCTGCAATAAAATAAGAGTTTTTGATCCTAAGTATTCCGGTGCAGGAGACCTCTACATTGATGATATTTATAAAGTAAAGGTAGATGGAAGAGTTATGGAATATATTTTTCCTCAAACAACTGCTCAACTATCAAAAA
>NZ_JADRHM010000100.1 GCF_018205345.1 Fusobacterium sp. DD2 | reverse complement strand
ACAGACCCGAGTCTGTGAGCTCCATAAAATCCAACCAATTATCTTTTTGAGAATTGAGGACTTCTTCTTGCTTTCTTTCTTCCGTATTTCTTTCTTTCAACCATTCTTGAGTCTCTAGTTAAGAATCCAGCTTCTCTTAAAGCACCTTTTAAAGTTTCGTCAGCTAGGATTAAAGCTCTTGCTACACCATGTCTGATTGCTCCAGCTTGTCCTGCGTTTCCTCCACCGATTACATTAACGATAACTTGGAATTTATCTAAAGTTTCAGTTAATGCTAATGGTTGTTCAACTATTTTAGCAAGTATTTCTCTTCCTCCGAAATACTCAGCCATTGATTTACCATTTATTTCTACTCCTGTTCCTCCAGGAATTAATCTTACTCTTGCTACAGAAGTTTTTCTTCTACCAGTTCCTCTATATTGAATCATTTCAGCCACTGTCATTTACCCCCTATTAAAATTCTACCTTTACTGGTTTTTGTGCTGTATGCGCATGTTCAGCCCCAGCAAATACTCTTAATCTAGTTAATTGTTGCTTACCTAATTTGTTCTTTGGAAGCATTCTTTTAACAGCTAGCATTAATAGTTCTTCTGGTTTTTTATCTAGGATTTCTCCTAAGCTTCTTACTCTTATTCCTCCTGGGAATCCTGAGTGATTGTAATATTTTTTATCAGTTAATTTTTTACCAGTAACTACTATTTTAGATGCATTAGTAACTACTACGAAGTCTCCTCCATCAACGTGTGGAGTAAAAGTTAATTTTTCTTTACCCATTAATTTTTTAGCAATCTCAGTTGCTAATTTTCCTAATATTTGCCCTTCAGCATCATAGTGGTGCCATTCTCTAGCAACATCTTCTTTTCTTTGCATAAAAGTATACTTTTTCACTTTAATTTTTCCTCCTAATTATGTTATATCGTTCTAATATAACGCAACGGTCCTTTGTGGGAAAGGTTTAATATACCTTACTATTATATTAGTTTTTCTCTTTTATGTCAAGTTTTTTTCTTATTTTTCTTCAGCTTCCTCTTTATTTTCCTTAGGTTCTTCAGCAGGTTGTCCCTCTTCTTTTTTTTCTGGAAGTGGGTTTCCAAACATCCACTCAATTTGTCTTTTTATTCCTGTAAGATCAATAATTTTATCATTTACTGTAATTCTTCCTGTTTCAGGAATTGTGATAAATCCTTCATCAATAGGTGCTTCTTTATCTAAGTTTATTTGAATTTTTATAGGTTCTGCATCTTCAGAAGGTTTAAATTCTGTTCTTACACTCTTGATTACACCTTCAGATGAAAGTATTTTTGCTTTCTCTTCATCAGACATTCTTCTTTGAGGTGGATAATCTGCAATAAATAAATCTGTTGTTTCAATAAATTTAACTTTATCTTCAGCAACTTTTTCAAATATATCCATTGTATATTTTCCTCTTTCAGCAACTACAAATTGCTCAAGATCAAGAATTTTCTTTCCTACACCAAATGGATCTGGAAGTATTCCAAACTCCCCTTTAGTTATTAAAGTATCATCTGGAGCGTTTAATCTCACTTCAAACATAGTTGCTCTATCTAATTCTTTCATAGTCATAACTATTGATAAATTAGGCATAGCAAAAGGAAACATTGGTTGAATAAAATTATCAAATGATCCAAATACATCAATTATTCCTGGCATTTGTGGATTTGCCTGTGCTTTATACGCTGTTATTATACTTTTTAGTTTAGCCATCTTTATACCCCTTTTCTGTTATTATTTTTGTACTTTGTTTTATAATATACCATATTTTATCACACTTTGTAAATTAATGTAGGAGTAAATTCCATATTTTATTCTCCATTAGTCAAATATTTTTATTTTATAGATTTATTGACATTTATTTTTTTATGTGGTATACATATACAAACGGAAAAAATAAAGGAGGCCATCATGTTACTAAGGAACAGGAAGTTAAGGAATTTAAACAACCAAATAAATACCTTTTCTTTTCATATGCCTTGTAATATTGGCTATTAACTTTAAATTTTTAATGTTTTTTGTAATTGTATTTTTAGTTATCAAACCAGTTTATCACAAAGGTGATATGCTGGTTTTTTTGTATTCAAAAATAATAAAGGGGGAAATAACATGTCAGATTTAAAAGAAAAATTATCATCTTTATTTAAAAATTATCTACCTGAGTTAAAAAGGATTAATGAATTTATCTATCACAATCCAGAACTTGGAAATAAGGAGTTTAAAGCATGTGCACTTTTAAGTGAAACTCTTAGAAACCATGGTTTTGAAGTTACTGATAATTTCAGCAATATTCCAACTGCTTTTTGTGGCAGGTACAGGTATGGAAAAGGTGGAGTAAAAATAGCAATTCTTGCAGAATATGATGCACTACCAGAGATTGGACATGGATGTGGACACAACTCATTTGCAACTACAAGTATTGCCACTGCACTTATTCTTAAAGATGTATTAGACAGTGATGGAGAAATCTTAATAATTGGAACTCCAGCAGAAGAAACATGTGGAGCAAAGGTAGAGATGGCTAAAGCTGGCGTGTTTAAAAATATCGATATTGCTATGGCTGTACATCCTACTGGAGAATGCCATAAACGTAGTGGAACGTCTCAGGCTATGGAAGCACTTCAATTTACCTTCAAAGGAAAAACAGCACATGCTGCTGGTAATCCATATGATGGTATCAATGCTTTAGATGGAGTAATTATGCTTTTCAACTCTATCAATGCTCTGAGGCAACAGACTCGTGAAGATGCAAGAATACATGGAATAATAAGTAAAGGTGGAGAAGCAGCAAACATTATCCCTGATCTTGCTGTTGCAAACTTCTATGTAAGAGCTAACTCACTTGCTTATTTAAAAGAGCTTATAAAGAAAGTTAAAGATTGTGCAAAAGGTGCTGCAATAGCAACTGGTTCTCATGTTTTCATTGAAAATTATGAGACAAGTTTTGCTGATCTTGTTACAAATAAAAAACTTTCAGAAACTTATGAAAAAAATCTGAAAATCCAGGGAGTGGATTATATAGTTGATAGCGGTTCAGCTGGATCAACTGACATGGGAGATGTAAGCCATTGCTGCCCAACTATTCATCCATACTTCCCTCTTTCAAAAAAATCACTTATTGGGCACTCTAGAGAGCTTGCTGAGGCAACTATTCACTCTGAGGCTTATAAAGGAATGGAAGAAGCAGCTGTTGCTATGGCACTTACTGCTATGGATATTTATCGTGATTCTGATCTATTAAAAGAAATCAAAGAAGAATTTTACCGTATTGAATAGGAGGAAATATGAAAAAATATTTATGTATATTAATGTTAGTTTTATCTAGTTTGGCTTTTGGGAAAAAATTATATGTAGGAACAAATGCAGAATTTGTACCTTATGAATATCTGGAAGATAATAAATTAAAAGGATTCGATATAGAGCTTATGGAAGCTATTGGAAAAGAATTAGGATATGAAATTGTCTGGACAAATATGGGATTTGATGGACTTTTACCAGCACTTCAAATGAAAAAAATTGATGCTGTTATAGCTGGAATGTCTCCAACACCTGAAAGAGAAAAAGCAGTATCTTTCTCTGGGCCATATATGCTTGTAGATTCAAATGAACACTATGTATTGGTAAACAGTGCAAGCACAATTACTAAAAAAGAGGAACTGAAAGGTAAGAAAGTAGGAGTCCAAATAGGTACTATTCAGGAACAATTTACTAAGGATCTTGGGGGAATTCCTGTATTATATGATGGATGGACAAATGCTATAATGGATCTTAAAAACAAAAAAATCGATGGTGTTATTATTGCAGATGTCACTGGTAAAAAATATCTTGAGACAATCAGTGGAATAAAAAAAGTCGATGTGGTTTTAGATGAAAATCCTGGTGCTGCAATAGCTTTTAGAAAAAATGATAAAATTATTCCAAAAATAAATGAAGCCATAGAAACTCTTGATAACAACGGAGAATACTTAAAACTTCTGGAAAAATATTTTCCTCAAAAAGTTGAAAAATATAAAAAAAAATAGATTAAAATAAAAAAATTTAAACTTTTTTATACCTTACCCCGTCAAAAGAGTAGGTAATAAAAATTGATTCATAAAATTCTTTCCCTAATTAGAGGTAAGGATGGGTACCCCCCTGTCCTTACCTCTTTCATTTATAATGCTTAAAATTATAAAATTACTTATTATTAATACAAAAATATATTTATTAATAATTTTTTAAACTTTTTTACAGTTCGTTGCGTCAAAAGGATGTTAATAATAATAGTTTATTCATAAAATTCTTTCCCCAAACTCTAAGGGCAGATAATATTATCTGTCCTTATTTTTTTCTTTTATTTCACTTTATCTTGATTATGATTTTTTTTAGTGATAAAATGAAGGAAGTTTGAAAATAAAATGGGGTTGATTATATTTGGATATTACAAAGATTTTAAATTTACAATGTATTTTATTTATTTTAATTGCAACAGGTGCTATTGCCAGAAAAAAAGGAATTATTAAAGCTGAAGGAAAAGCTGTTCTTACAGACCTCCTTATATATATATTCCTGCCATGCAACATCATCAGTTCATTCAATATGAAATTTACTCTTGATATATTCTTAAAATTTGCAATAATTCTGCTATTTGCTGCTATTACTCAATTTTTCTGTATGTTTATGAGCAAGTATACATATAATAATGTAGAAGAAAGAAAAAGAAAGGTTTTACAGTATGCTACAATATGCTCAAATGCTGCTTTTCTGGGATTGCCAGTTGTAGAACAGATATTTGGTCTCACTGGAGTAATGTATGCTTCAGTAGCTATGATTCCACAAAGAATTGTTATGTGGTCATCTGGACTTTCATGCTTTACTAAGCATGATTCTTTTGGAAAAGTATTTAAAAGAGTAGCACTTCATCCATGTATTATAGCTGTTTATATTGGGCTTATTCAGATGTTTTTACCATTTGATGTCCCTACACCAATCGCTTTTTCTATTAAAACAATTGGAGGGTGTACCCTTACCACATCTATGATACTTATAGGTACTATGCTTGGTGAGATAACTGATTTTCATTCAATTTTCTCAAAACTTCTAGTTAAGTATACTTTTATTCGTCTTATACTGATTCCATTTGTTTCGGTTCTCATTTGTAAACTAGGAGGACTTGATAATCTAAGTATTGGAGTAATCTCTCTTCTAAGTGGTATGCCTGCTGGAAGTACTACTGCAATATTAGCTTCTAAATATGATGGAGACTATATATTTGCAAGTAAGGTAATAGTTTTTAGTACAGTTCTTTCAATAGTTACTATCCCAATGTGGAGTATGATATTTTCATTCTTTCATATAAGTTAATATAATAGAGGCCGTTGCAAAATGCAAC
>NZ_JADRHM010000099.1 GCF_018205345.1 Fusobacterium sp. DD2 | reverse complement strand
AATTCCAACCTTTTATTTTAATATTTGTAATAATAATCAACATCTAAGTTTTTAAGGTCATCGACAGTAATAGAATCATCATATGCCAGGTCAAAAATGAGCTTTATATCTCGAGGAATATCTGACCTTAAATTTTTTAAATGCTCAATAGTTCGAAATTCTAAAAGAGCAGTTTTAGAATCTCTAATTGCAGTTATATTTATTCTTTCTCCTCTGTTTTCTTTTAATATGATTTTATAATGATATATATCTTCTATTTTTTCGTAGAAGGAAGACCAGTTGTTGATATATTTAATATCAAAAATTAAATTTTCACTTTTGAGGTTTAATTTCTTAACCATGTTATTTATTTTAGTAAAAAACTCTCTTTCACTGCTAACAAAGTTCATTCTTAAGGTATAAAACAGAAAACAATCAGTTAGATTTTTTTCTATGGCCATTTTATATGCTTTGTGCAGAAGTTCCAGTATAAATTCCTCAAATATACCTTTTTCATATGCCATCTGATACATAAGATCTTTGTCGTTGAATCCAACAGGATTAAAGTCCTTAATAATTTTGTACCCAAGGAGAGAATTATCTTTCACATTGTATACTGGAATAAAGTTATATTGAATTTTTTCGATAACTCTCTTAAAATAAAATTGATTCATAATTCTCCCTTCTATAAAGATTAAATTTTATTAATCATTGATAAAATAAATGATAAAACAGATATTTTTTTGCTAAAAATATACTTTTTAACTAGAATTTACTTTTTTATAACTCTTTCCTTTTTAATTTATTAACATATAAAAATGGATAAGTCAAGGGGAATTGAATATAAAAAATAAAAAATTCTATTGACATGAATATAAAAAGTGGTTATAATATCTCTTAGTGTAAAAAACACGAAGATAGGAGGGAAAAGAGATGAGATATCTATTATTTACGAGAAATATAGATTTTCTGTTCAAAAACATTTTTGATCCCTTTTTTAATTTTTATATTGATTATGTATTTAATTTAAATTTTATATTTTCTTTAAAAAAGATGTAACCATCGCGGTTATGTCTTTTTTTTTGGATAAAATCAGAGTGTTTAAAATTCTAGGAGGTCAAAGTGAAAGGAAAACTTATTTTAGAAAACGGAATGAGCTTTGAAGGAAAAATCTTTGGAGAACTTGGAGAGACTGTTGGAGAATTAGTATTCAATACAGGAATGACAGGTTATCAGGAGGTGCTTACTGACCCTTCATACTGCGGACAGATAGTTGTAATGACTTATCCAATGATTGGAAACTATGGAATAAACCTTGAAGATATGGAATCAGATAAAATTCATATGAAAGGATTTGTAATTAAAGAGGATGCAAAACTTCCTAACAATTTTAGATGTGAAATGACTTTAGATGGATTTTTAAGACAAAATAAAATAGTTGCATTTAAAGGTGTTGATACAAGACAGTTAACAAAGATAATAAGAGAACAGGGAGCAATGAAAGCCATTATTACTGCAGATGATTTAACAGAGAAAGAGATAATGGAACGTTTTGGAAAATATGATAATAGAAATGCTGTAAGTGAAGTAAGTACACCAAGAATTTATGAGATACCAGGAGAAGGAAAAAGAATTGGTGTAATGGACTTTGGTATAAAAAGAAATATTTTAAGATCTTTTAAAAAGAGAGGATGTCATTTAGTAGTGTTCCCATGGAATACAAAAGCTGAAGAGATAATGAAGTATAATCTTGATGGACTTTTCTTATCAAATGGACCAGGGGACCCAGCAGACTTGGGAGATGTAATAGCAGAATTAAAGAAAATGGTTGGGAAATTACCAATAGTTGCAATTTGTCTTGGACATCAGCTTCTTGCATGGGCATTAGGTGGAACAACAACAAAATTAAAATATGGACATAGAGGATGTAACCATCCTGTTAAAGATTTAGAGAAAAATAAAATCTATATAACTTCTCAAAACCATGGTTATGTAGTAAATAATGTGCCTGAATCAATGAAAGTTACTCATATAAACTTAAATGATAACTCAATAGAAGGAATGAAAAGTGATAAACTAAGAATAATGTGTGTTCAATATCACCCAGAGGCGTGGCCTGGACCAAGAGATTCAGATTATTTATTTGATGATTTCTTAAAAGTAATTGAAGGAAAATAATTAAATATTAGATAGTTGAAGAATTTGAGGAGGAAAAGATGTTAGATAAATCTATAAAGAAAACACTAGTTATAGGATCAGGACCAATAATCATTGGACAGGCAGCAGAGTTTGACTATTCAGGAACTCAAGCATGTGAAACTTTACAAAAAGAGGGAATTGAAGTTGTACTTGTTAACTCAAACCCAGCAACAATTATGACAGATACAGCAGTAGCTGATAGAATATATATAGAACCAATTACAGTGGAATTTGTAGAAAAGATAATTGCAAAAGAAAGACCTGACTCAATACTTGTTGGAATGGGAGGACAAACTGCACTTAATATGGCTGTTGAGCTATATGAAAAAGGAATCCTGGATAAATACGGTGTAAAAGTAATTGGAACTCCTATAGAAGCAATAAAAAGAGGAGAAGATAGAGAACTATTTAGAGAGGCTATGGAAAAGATAAATGAGCCAATTATCCAAAGCCAAATAGTGGAAAGTCTTGAAGAGGGATTTAAAGTAGCAAATGAGATAGGATATCCAATTGTTGTAAGACCTGCTTATACACTTGGAGGAACAGGTGGAGGTTTTGCAAATAACGATGCAGAACTTGAAGAGATACTACCAAAAGGACTTGCACTTTCTAGAGTTGGACAGGTACTTATAGAAAAATCAATCCTTGGATGGAAAGAGATTGAATATGAAGTAATAAGAGATGCTAATGGTAACACAATAACAGTATGTAATATGGAAAATATCGATCCAGTAGGAATACATACAGGGGACTCAATAGTAGTAGCACCATCTCAAACTCTTTCAGATAGAGAGTATCAAATGTTAAGAATTTCAGCTATAAAGATAGTAAATGAAATAGGAGTAATTGGAGGATGTAACGTACAATTTGCTCTTAATCCAAAATCATTTGAATATGCAATAATAGAGATTAACCCAAGAGTATCAAGATCTTCTGCCTTAGCATCTAAAGCCACTGGATATCCAATAGCAAGAGTTGCCACTAGATTATCTTTAGGATATCTTTTAGATGAGGTAAAGAATGAAGTAACAGGAAAAACGTTTGCATGCTTTGAACCAACACTTGACTATATAGTTGTAAAAATACCTAAATGGCCATTTGATAAATTTAAAAAAGCAAATAAAAGACTTGGAACAAAAATGATGGCTACTGGGGAGGTTATGGCAATTGGAAATAACTTTGAAGCTGCCTTCCAGAAAGGACTTAGATCACTTGAAATTGGAAGATATAACTTTGAATATCCAGTAGTTCAAAAAATGACAATTGAAGAGTTAAAAGCTGCAGTTGTTAAACCTGATGATGAAAGAATATTCGTAGTAGCTGAGATGTTAAGAAGAGGTTATATAAAAGAAAAACTTCAAAAGCTAACTGGTATAGATAAATTCTTCATGGAAAAGATAGAATGGATAGTTAAACAGGAAGAAAACTTAAAGAGACTTAAATTTAAAGATCTGGATGAACACTATTTAAGAAATCTTAAGAAAAAAGGGTTCTCAGATAGAGGTATCGCAGAACTTATGGGAGTTTCTGAAAGAGATATTGAAAGAAAAAGAAAAGCATATAATATTATACCAACTTATAAAATGGTTGATACATGTGCAGGAGAGTTTGCAGCTGACTCATCATACTTCTACTCAACTTATGACCAATTTGATGAAGTAGTAGTAAGCAATAACAGAAAAATAGTTGTTATAGGATCAGGACCAATAAGAATTGGACAAGGTATAGAGTTTGACTATTGTACAGTACACGCTGTAAAAACTCTTAAAAAGCTTGGAATTGAAAGTATTATTATAAATAACAACCCTGAAACTGTATCAACAGACTTCTCAACTGCTGACAAACTATATTTTGAACCACTTGTAACTGAAGATATAATGGCTATACTTGACAAGGAAAAACCAGAAGGAGTTATACTTCAATTTGGAGGTCAAACAGCAATTAAATTAGCTAACGACCTAAGCGCAAGAGGAATTAAGATAATAGGAACAAGTGCAGATAAAATAGACGAAGCTGAGGATAGAGAAAGATTTGAAGAGATGATGGAAAAACTTAATATCAATCGTCCTAAAGGAAGAGGAGTATGGGATGTTAAACATGGTATTGAGATAGCAAATACAATCGGATATCCAGTTCTTGTAAGACCTTCATATGTTCTTGGAGGACAAGGAATGGAGATATGCCATGATGAATATAACTTAGTCAAATATCTTGAAGCTTCATTTGATAGAGACAGCTTAAACCCAGTTCTTATAGATAAATATCTAAATGGGATTGAACTTGAAGTTGATGCAATATGTGATGGAGAAGATGTATTGATACCTGGAGTTATGGAACACCTTGAAAGAGCGGGAGTTCACTCAGGAGACTCTATAACAATATATCCACAACAAAATCTATATGAAGGAACAGAAGAAGAACTTTTAGAAATAACTAAAAAAATGGCAAAAGCTCTGGAAGTAAAAGGAATGATGAACATTCAATTTATAGCATATCAAAATAAATTATATGTAATTGAAGTAAACCCAAGATCATCAAGAACAGTTCCATATATCTCTAAAGTATCTGGTGTACCTGCAATAGAGATTGCAACTAGAGTTGCACTTGGAGAAAAATTAAAAGATATTGGTTATGGAACAGGAATCTATAAAAAACCAGATGTTGTAGCAGTGAAAGTTCCAGTATTCTCAACTGAAAAGTTATCAAGTGTTGAAGTATCATTAGGACCTGAAATGAGATCAACAGGAGAGGTATTAGGAGTTGGACATACAGTAGACGAAGCTATTTATAAGGGACTTTTAGGAGCTAAGAGAGTACATGAAATTAAAGGTAGAAAAGTTCTTGTAACTATAAGAGACAAGGATAAAGAGGAATTCCTACCAATTGCAAAAAGTTTAATAAAACATGGATCAACACTTTATGCAACAAAAGGAACTCAAAAATTCTTAGCAGAACATGGTGTTGAATCAGTACTTGTAAATAGAATGAATGAAGAATCTCCAAATATCTCAGATATATTAAAACATAGAAAAGTGGATCTTCTTATCAATACTCCAACTAAAGCTAATGATGCTCAAAGAGATGGATTTAAAATGAGAAGAACTGCAATAGAGTATGGAGTAGATGTTTTAACAGCATTAGATACAATAAGTGCAATATTAAGAATGCAGGATAGTAATATTCAAGATGATAAACTAGATGTATTTGATGTAAGTAGAATAAGAAAATAGTTATAATAAAA
>NZ_JADRHM010000098.1 GCF_018205345.1 Fusobacterium sp. DD2 | reverse complement strand
TGGTATCACCTTTTTTATATAGAAACTATTTTTTAATTCTTTCTACATATGCATTTGTTCTAGTATCGATTTTGATCCATTCTCCTTGTTCTACGAATAAAGGAACTTGAACTTCAAATCCAGTGTTTAATTTAGCTGGTTTTAAAACTTTACCAGTAGTATCTCCTCTTAGTCCTGGTTCAGTATAAACTATTTCTCTTTCTACGAAAGTAGGTAATTCAACTGCAACTGGAGTAGTTTCATAATAAACTACTTCTAATTCCATTCCTTCTTCTAGATAGTATAATGCATCTCCTAAATCTTCTTCTTTTAATTCGATTTGATCCCAAGTTTCTGGGTTAGAGAATACATAGAATGATCCATCGTGGTAAGAATATAAAGCTTTAACTTTGTCAAGTCTTATATCTTCCATTTTGTCATCAGCTTTATATACAGCGTCAGAGATGTTTCCTGTAATTAAGTTTTTCATTTTGAATTTAACAACTGCAGCGTTTCTTCCAGATTTGTTATATTCAGCTTTTTGGATAATGAATGGATCATTTCCAATTTTGATTGTGCTTCCTGCTCTTAGTTCTTGAGCTATTTTCATTGGTAAACCTCCTCAATATTTTTCTATAAAATATTTTAATTTATTTATAAGATTACATTTTTGTATTAGAAAATCTCTAAAAATCATATTATTTTTTTCAACTCTATCTAAGTTATTGAAAAAATAAAGATAATTTTCTTTTCCAATTTCTAGATTATTTTCTCTCCTAAAATTATAATCTTTAAAAAGCTTTATTATATTTTCAGTAAATTCACTCTCTTTATCAGGAATTACACGGATAAATTTATCCAAAAATCCTTCAAGTTTGTCCATATGAACAAATTCATCCTGACAATATATATGCCATAGATATGGCTTTCCTGTCAAGACTGCTCTGATAAAAGAATCCTCTCCTCTAACAAAGTTAAAATCTACTGTATTTATAAGTTCTTCATACTCTTCCTGATTTAAGAAATCGTAAAATACCACTTCTATTTTACCATATTTAATGCAATTTCCAAATACCTCAACAGAATTTTTTTTAAGGAACTCTTTTATGCTATTTTGAGTCTTTTCTCCTAAAGCTAAAAGAACAACATCTCTGTCTATTTCCTTTAAATCTCTAAACAGTGGCTCAAAATTCTTTTCATATGAGAAAACTGTCCCAACTAATTTTGAATCCACATTCTCTATCATAGAAAGATATTTTTTCTCATACTCTTTTCTATTTGAATTTACCTTTTCCATTCTATTTATGTAGTTTGAATCTGCTATTACTCCACCACTTTTCTCTGTAAATCCTGGCATAAAGAAATATTTCTTTAATTTTCCTTTTCCTAAAGGAGAACTTTGAAGATGAAAATCTTCTATCCAATCCTCTGCAGAAAGATATTCAAGATTTATCATAAGTGTGGATCCTTCATATGCTTTTTCCATATACTCCTCTGGAATATTGCAACCAAAAGCCTCTATTATCACATCTGAAGTCTCAAAATTATCTATAGTTTCTTTAAGATATTGAAATGTAACATAAACTATCCCATCAATCTCTTGAAATCCAGTATCTTTTACATTTGAATTTATCTTCATAAACTCATCAATTCTATTTAAAAAGACTCTGATTTTTACTTTATTCTCAAAAGATTTCTGTAACTCCTTTGCTACACGATAAACTACACCAATATCTCCATAGTTATCAATTATCTCACAAAATATATCAAAAGTTTTTAATTCCATTTCTTCTATCATACTCCTTTCTAGCCAATTTTGGCCAGTAAGGCCTGGTTATCATAGCTCTTCCAACAGCTACTAAATCCAACAGGTTGTTTTCTATAAGCCAACTTGCATCTTTTTCTTTTTTTATTTTTCTTACACCAATAACTGGGATATTTACCTGTTTCTTTATCTCTGTTCCCATATATATTACCCAATCAAGAGGGAAATCGGCAGGTACATCTACCTTTTCTTCTCTCATATATTCTGGATTAGGAACTCCTGAAGATACATGTAAAAGATCTACTCCCAGGCTTTCAAGATATTTTGCTATCTTTATTCCATCCTCAAGTTCAGGCTCATTTCCACCCATTCTATATCCTAAAATAAAGTTCTCATCAAAAAGATCTCTTGTCTCTTCAATAAGTCTCTTTGAAAAATTCATTCTTCTTATGAAATCTCCACCAAACTCATCATCTCTTGTATTCCACAATCTTGAGTTAAGTTGTGAAATGAGATATGTGTGAGCTCCATGGATTTCTATACCATCAAATCCAGCTTTTTTAGCTCTTACAAAAGCTTTTTTAAAATCCTCTAAAATTCCTTCTAAAACAGAAGCAGGAACATCTTTTATCTTATCTTTAAAACCAGCATGATGAAGTTGTATCATTACTGGGACTCCATATTCGTGACATTTATCAGCTATACGTGAAAGTCCTGGAATAAAATAGTCGTCCCAAATTCCAATCTGATTTTCTCTCAATTTTCCATCTTCAGATACACAGGTAGCCTCAGCTATTATCATTCCTACTCCACCCTCAGCAACATCTTCATACCACTTTACCAGATCATCTGTTACTAATCCATCTGTTCCAACTATTGAAAATCTTACAAGAGGTGGTAAAACTATTCTATTTTTAAGTTTTATATTCCTTATCTGGAATGAATCAAATAATTTAGCCATCCTTTTCTCCTTTTATTAAAACATTCGGATTATATTATAAAACATTTTCCCCAAAAACTCAATAAAATTTGTATTTCTCACTGTTTTATGTAGGTTTTTAGTAATGCACTATTTTAAAAACATGATATTTTAACACAATTTTTATTAGAAAAAAAGATTTTTTTGAAAAAATATATATGCAGTAATAATAATTCTTAGTAAAGGTAGAATAAGGATGCTATAATATATATACAATAATATTTTAAGAGGTGAACAATGATAAAAATTCTTTCCATATTTCTTTCTTTTTTTATGAGCATAATTGTATCTTCTCAGACACTTGACAATCCACTATACAAAGATATAGATTTACATACAAAAGAGGAAAAAGTTGATTTGGAATCTCTTCCTAATTTCAAATCTATCCCACGGTATACTGAAGTTGCAAAAGACTATAAAGATGCATTTGAAAAAAGCAAACATAATTTTTATATAGTTCCAATTGAAACTTATAAGGGAGTCAAAGAAGCATTTGTACTAAAAAAAATAAAAAGAAAATCCAGATTTGGAGTATCTTTTTTATACAAACTTTTTTTACAAAATGACTATATGGAGTACATTTTAGTTCTAACAGAGGAGGAAAAAATTACATCTAAGTCTTTAGGAGATAATGTGGAAATCCAGGAACACTCTCTTACTACTAAACTCATAGATAGTGACTATACACTATTTGTTCTTGGAAATTATAAAATGATTGATGGAAATTACCACTATCCTAAAAATATCCTCGATTATGACTATCAAAACTATCTTACAGATTATCTGGAACACCACAATATCAGTATTCTTAATTTTAAATATTCTTCAGAGGTCACTGATAAAAAGACTGGCAGAGTTTTAGACGAATATAAAGAAATCTATCAAGTATATTATAATCCTTCAACTTATCTACCAATATTTAAAAAAGAGATAATAATAAACTCTGGAGAAAAAGAAAAAGGAGAGATTAAAATCTATGACTCAAAAACTGGAGAAGCCTTTATAAAGGAGAATATATGATTTCTATGGTAATAACAATGGAAATAGTATATAATAATAAGGAACATTAAAAATAAAGGAGATACTAAAGTGATAATTGAACAAAAAACAAAAGCAATTTTTTTCATGTTGATTTCAGCACTTGGATTCACTTTAATGAGTGTTGCTGTAAAATCAATACCTGATATTCCACTTTTTGAGAAGATATTTCTACGTAATCTGATTAGCTGTTTATTAGCTGGATTTTTACTTATATATCAAAAGAGAGGCTTTCGTGTTAAAAGAGAAAATATCCCACCTGTATTTGCAAGATCGTTTTTAGGTTTTCTTGGGGTTGTAGCAAACTTTTATGCTGTTGAGCACCTTATACTTGCAGACTCTAATATGCTAAACAAACTTTCACCTATTACAGTATCAATATTTGCTGTACTATTTCTTAAGGAAAAAGTTGATAAGCAACAGGTAGTTGGAATTATTATTTCATTTATTGGAGCTTTATTTGTTGTAAAACCATCTTTTGATCTCTCAGTACTTCCAAGTCTTTCTGGACTTGCATCTGTTACATTTGCCGGTCTTGCATATACTTTTGTAAGATATCTAAATGACAAAGAGGATCCTAATATTATAGTATTTTACTTCTCTCTTATGTCTGTTGTATGCTCTGCACCTTTAGCCATAAGAGATTATGTAGCTCCAGATCCAAGACAATGGATTTTCCTACTATCAATTGGTATATTTGCATGTCTTGCTCAATTCTTTATGACATACTCATATAAGAATGCACCAGCATCAGAAGTTGCAGTATACAACTATTCAGGTATTCCATATGGAATAATCCTTGGATATATGTTATTTGACGAAATGCCAGATATATACAGTGTAATTGGTGGAATAATTATCATAGTTGTTGCCATTTATCTATATCGTCACAACAAAAGAAAAAAAGAAAAACTTCAGGGAAATTAAGGAGATGAGAAATCATCTCTTTTTCTTTTAAAAACGTTGTAATAAAATAAAATTAATGATATAATAATATGAATTTTTTGAAAAACGTATTTTAGGAGGAAAATGTTAAATGATTGCAACAAGTAACTTAGGAATGAGATTTCCTGACCGTAAACTTTTCGAAGATGTAAATGTTAAATTTACACCTGGAAACTGTTATGGACTTATTGGTGCCAATGGTGCTGGAAAATCAACATTTGTTAAAATTCTTTCTGGAGTTATCGAACCTACAGAGGGAGAAGTAATTTTTGATAAGAAAAAAAGAATGGCAGTGTTAAATCAAAACCACTTTGCTTATGAAGAAGATAAAGTTTTAGATGTTGTATTAATGGGACACAAAAAACTTTGGGATATAATAGTTGAAAAAAATGCAATATATGCAAAAGAAGATTTTACTGATGAAGATGGAATAAGAGCTGGAGAACTTGAAGGAGAGTTTGCAGAATTAAATGGTTGGGAAGCTGAAACTGAAGCTGAAACTCTTTTAATGGGACTTGGAATTGGAGCAGATCTACACCATAAATATATGAAAGAGCTTGGAGAGCCTGAAAAAGTTAAAGTTTTACTTGCTCAAGCACTATTTGGACATCCAGATGTACTGCTTCTTGACGAGCCTACAAACGGACTTGATATTAAAGCTATATCTTGGCTTGAAAACTTCTTAATGGATCTTGAGCATACAACTGTTATTGTAGTATCTCACGACAGACACTTCTTAAATAAAGTGTGTACACATATTGCTGACCTTGACTATGGAAAGTTAAAAATGTATGTTGGAAACTATGATTTCTGGTATGAGTCAAACCAGCTTATGATAAAATTAATATCTGCAAAAAATAAAAAACTTGAACAAAAAAGACAGGAACTTCAAGAATTTATTTCAAGATTTAGTGCTAACGCTTCAAAATCTAAGCAGGCAACTTCCAGAAAAAAATTACTTGAAAAACTTCAACTTGAAGATATGCAAGTATCAAATAGAAAATATCCATTTATCGAATTTAAACAGGAAAGAGAAGCTGGAAACAACCTATTAAAAGTTGAAAATCTAACCAAAACAATAGATGGTGTAAAAGTTTTAGATAATCTTTCATTCACTATTTACACAGGAGATAAAGTTGTATTTTTAGCTAAAAACGATATTGTTAAAACAACTCTTTTAAATATCCTAAGTGGAGAGATGGAACCAGATTCTGGATCATACACATGGGGAGTTACAACAAGTCAGGCTTATATGCCAAAAGATAACTCAAAATACTTTGAAAATAAAGATCTAAATCTTATTGAATGGTTAAGACCATACTCACCTGACCAGCATGAGGCTTTTGTAAGAGGTTTCTTAGGAAGAATGCTATTCACTGGAGAAGAAACTTTGAAAAGTTCAACTGTTTTATCAGGGGGAGAAAAAGTAAGATGTATGATTGCTAAAATGATGCTTACTAATGCTAACGTTTTAATGTTTGATAACCCAAATGACCACCTTGACCTTGAGTCAATTACATCACTGAACAAAGCATTAATCAACTTTAAAGGAACTATCCTTTTTGGAGCTCATGACCATGAGTTTATTCAGACAATTGCTAACAGAATTATTGAAATAACTCCAAATGGAATTCTTGATAAGATGATGACTTATGACGAATACCTTGAAGATGAAAGAGTTCAAGCTCAACTTGAAGAATTATATAATAAATAATA
>NZ_JADRHM010000097.1 GCF_018205345.1 Fusobacterium sp. DD2 | reverse complement strand
TTCTATTTCTCAGCTACTTTCTATCTTATTATTCAAATTATAATTTCCTAATATATAAAATTGAGGCTGTTGCATTTTTAAAATTATAAAAATTTGCAGCAGCCTTTTTTATTATAAGATATACTCATTCTAACTATCTATAAAACTATGCTATAATATAAATAATTAACATTATTTTTTACGGAGGATATTATGAATAAAAAAATATTAATCATTGATGATGAACCTCATATTCTAGAGCTCTTAAAACTTAATTTAGAAATTTATGGATATGAAGTATATACAGCTGATACTGGAGAAGGTATTATGAATCTTATCCAAAAAATTAACCCGGATCTTATATTACTTGATCTTATGCTTCCAGGTATCAGTGGAATAGATATATGCAAAGAGATTAGAAATAATCCTGAATTAAATAGGATAAGAATACTTATTGTCAGTGCAAAATCTGAAGAGATAGATAAAATAGTCTGTCTTGAAATTGGTGCTGACGACTATATAACAAAGCCATTCAGTCTACGTGAATTAATTGCAAGAGTTGGAGCAACTTTTAGACGAATGGATCCAAACTACTGCAATAATCCTAATATTACAATTGAAAGAAAAAAGCAGGAAGATAATATCTTAAATTATAAAGACCTCAAAATTGACTTACAAAATAGTGAAGTCTATAAAAATAATCAACTTATTGATTTTACTACAAAAGAATTTAAACTTTTCTTATTTCTTATACAAAATAAAGGTAATGTAATAACAAGGGAACAGATATTTGAAGAAGTTTGGAATTATGAAAATACACAGAGCAGATCTTTAGATGTGCACATAAGAAAAATCAGAAAAAAACTGGATGATCACAATAACTTTTATATAGAAACAGTAAGAGGAATTGGATATATAGTTCCAAAGGAGCAATAATATGAGAAAAAAATTTCTATCAATCTGTTTTCTTCTTATATTTATTACATCTTTAACATTAGGATTATCTTTCAACAAAATGATGAAAAATAACTATATTGAGACAGCTTTTTCAACTGCACTTTCTCAAGCAAATCTTATTAGTATTTTTCTTTCAGAAAATAAAAAAAGCTATCTTCCAGTTTTTAGACTTGTTCAATTTTTCGCTAACAAATCTGATTACCGAGTCACTTTTATTGATGAAAAAGGAACTCCTATAGCTGATTCTCAAGATAACAGCATTATTTTTACCTCCTATGCTGACCTGCCTGTTTTTTCAGGAAATGAGACTACTATTCCTGTATATAGAATCATTCCAAGTGGTGATAAAAGGAATAAAACTTTAGAGGTTTTTGCTACTAAGCTCACAATTAATAATAAACCAGTAATTCTTATGCTATCAAAAAAACTTACTTTTTTTAATGATTTTCAAAAAAAGATAGCTGGTACCATTCTATTCAGTATTATATTTTCAGGTATTCTTTCTATTATTCTCTCAATAATAGTAGTGGACAGAGCTATTAAACCAATTCTTCTTCTTACTAAAGCTGTTAAAAACATCACTCTTGGAAAATATAATACTGCTCTTTCTATAACAACCCATGATGAAATAAGAGAACTTGGTAATAATTTTATATATATGCAAAATAAAATTAATACTCTTGTCCAGGCAATTGAGGATAAAGCTAATAATTTACAACTTATTTTAAATAATTTACAAACTACAATATTCGTAATTTCAAAAGATGGAAAATTAGTTCTCTTCAACAATTATGCAATTAAAGAATTTAATATCAACAAACAATATACTACAATTTATGACTATCCTCAATTAAAATTTTTAACTGAAGGATTAAATCAAATAATTGAAAGTAAGAAAATTATAAATATGAAGAAAAATACCAATAATAAAACTTACAGAATCAAACTTAATTATATTGAAGATAATACAGATCAGGTTATTATTACTGCACAAGATATCACTAAAATTGAGACTACCGAACGAATGAGAAGAGAATTTGTTTCAAATGCCTCACATGAACTTAAAACTCCAATAACAATTATAAGTGGTTTTATTGAAACAATTAAACTTGGTCATATAAAAGACTCTAATCAACTAAATCACTTTATTGATATTATTGAGCAAGAAGTTAAAAGACTATCTCTTCTTACAAATAGTCTTCTTGAACTATCAAATTCTGAAAACTCTGGAAACAGTAAAAAGCAGATATATACAATTAAAATTGATGAGTGTTTTGCAAATATTATATCTCTTTATGAAAAACTAGCTAAGGATAAACAGATTGATATTTTATCTGAAATTGAAAATATAGAAATAACAAGTTATATCAATTATGAATTTCTAAGAACAGTAGTTGGAAATCTCATTGATAATGCTATTAAATATAGTAATAATAATACAAATATTTTTGTAAAAGCAAATTTAAATAACAATAAAATAATTATTAAGGTACAGGATCAGGGAATTGGAATATCTAAAGCTGATTTACAAAATATTTTTAGAAGATTCTATAGAGTTGATAAATCAAGAAATAGTAAAACTGGTGGAACAGGTCTTGGTTTAGCTATAGTCAAAAATATGATTTTTAACCTTAACGGAAAAATAAAAGTTGATAGCAAATTAGGAGAAGGTACAATTTTTACTGTAACTATTCCTTTAAATATTTAATTCCTTCTATTTTCTCCTTTATTAAAAATAATTGTAACTTTTTTTAAAATTTTATATCTTTTTATTAAACTTTGTGTTATAATAGAACTGAAAATTAACATAATTAACATAATTAAAAAAATTAACAATGCGAGGTGGGGTAATGGTAAATTTTGTTTCAGAAATTTCACTTGAGAGCATTGCATTTAGAATCATGTTGGCAATAATAATCGGTGGAATGATAGGATATGAAAGAGGTACAAATAATAGACCAGCAGGATTTAGGACACATATACTTGTGTGCTTAGGAGCTACTATTGTGTCTCTTATTCAAGACCATCTCAGAATTAATATTTTAAATTATGCTATTGCTAATCCTACAGTTGCACAGGTAATAAAAAGTGACCTGGGAAGAATTGGAGCTCAAGTTGTCAGTGGTATCGGTTTTTTAGGAGCAGGGACTATAATTCGTGAAAAGAAAACTATTGCTGGTCTCACTACTGCAGCATCTATTTGGGTAACTGGATGTATTGGATTAGGTATTGGGTGGGGGTTCTATACACTCAGTATCCTCAGTGGAATCTCTGTTTTAGTAGTTTTAGTGACTTTTAAAAGAGTAGAAACTATTTTAATAGATAGAAATATTACTAAAACATTGACTATATATTATACAGATGAATGTTTTTTCTCAAAAGATCTTATAAGAACCTATGATATATTTAAAAACCATCATATGAAAATAAAAAATATGAAAAAAGATATGGATGAGAAAAAAGTTACTTACACAATTACGTTACCAAAAATTTATAATCAGATTGAAATTTTAGCTGAACTCACAGAGCTTGAACACATATCTGAGATTAAAGATTTTTAACATAAATTAAAATAAGGGAGGACAAACTATGAAAAAAATGTTTAAATTATTTGGTTTAATTTTTGCAACAATGGCTTTATTTGTTGCTTGTGGGAAGGATGATAAAGTTGAATCACCTGAAAATTATCCTTCAAAACCTGTAAATGTTATCGTTGCATATAAAGCTGGTGGAGGAACAGACGTTGGAGCTCGTATACTTATTTCAGAAGCTCAAAAAAACTTCCCTCAACCTTTTGTTATTGTAAACAAACCAGGTGCAGATGGAGAAATTGGATATACTGAATTATTAAAAGCAAAACCAGACGGATACACAATTGGATTTATTAATCTACCTACATTTGTAAGTATTCCTTTACAAAGAAAAACTAACTTTAAAAAAGAGGATGCTGTAGCAATAATGAACCACGTTTATGATCCAGGTGTTTTAGTAGTAAGAGAAGATAGTAAATGGCATAATCTTCAGGAATTTGTTGAGGATGCTAAAGCTAATCCAGATACAATTACTATATCAAACAATGGTACTGGTGCATCAAATCATATAGGAGCTGCTCACTTTGCTTATGAAGCTGGAATTAAAGTTACTCATGTTCCTTTTGGTGGAAGTACTGATATGATTGCTGCTCTTCGTGGAAACCACGTTAATGCAACTGTTGCTAAAATCAGTGAAGTTGGAAACCTTGTAAAAAATCATGAATTACGTATTCTTGCATCTTTTACAGAAAATAGATTAGAAAGTTTCCCAGATGTTCCAACATTAAAAGAAAATGGATATAACGTTTTATTTGGTTCAGCTCGTGCTTTAGTTGCTCCTAAAGGAACTCCAGAACCAATTATAAAGAAATTACATGATACATTTAAAGCAGCATTAGAATCAGAAGACAATATTGAAAAATCAAAAAATGCAAATCTACCTTTACAATACATGTCTCCTGAAGAACTAACTAATTATATAAATGAACAGGAAACTTATATTAAGGAAATTGTTCCTAAATTAGGAATTTAGGAGGATTATATAGATGGGAAAATATGATAAAATTTTAACTATTGGACTTCTTGTACTTAATGCAATCTACTATGCAATGATTAAAGGACTTCCACCTAGAGCTGCAAGATATCCAATGTTTGTATGTCTACTTCTATTGGTGTTAACTATAATTTTAGCTGTTGAAACATTTATGAATAAAAAACCATATGATAAAAAATTATTTGAAGGTTTCAAACCCTCACAATTTTTCTTTATCATTGTTATTTCAGCTATCTATATTATCTTAATAGATATTGCTGGATTCTTTGTTTCAACATTGATATATTTAATTGTTACTATGGTAGGACTTAAAGCAAAACTTTTATTTAGTATTATAACAAGCATCTGCTTCTGTATACTAATTTATTTGGTCTTTGTGACTTTCTTAAAAGTTCCTGTACCTACTGGATTTTTAATATAGGGAGGGAATAATATGTCAGATGTATTATTCGGATTTTTCACTGCAGTATCACCAATCAACCTTGTAGCAGCATGTGTAAGTGTTGGAATTGGAATCACCATAGGAGCTCTACCAGGTCTATCTGCAGCTATGGGAGTTGCATTACTAATTCCTATTACCTTTGGTATGCCTGCATCTACAGGACTTATCGTCCTTGCTGGTGTATATTGTGGAGCAATATTTGGAGGTTCTATTTCAGCAATTCTAATTCGTACACCTGGAACTCCAGCAGCTGCTGCAACTGCCATTGACGGTTACGAACTTACTTTAAAGGGAAAAGCAGGTAAAGCATTAGGAACTGCTGTTATAGCATCATTTATTGGTGGAATACTAAGTTCTATTTCTCTGTATCTCTTTGCACCTACTTTAGCAACTTTAGCTCTTAAATTTGGACCTTCAGAGTATTTCTGGCTATCAATTTTTGGACTTACAATAATAGCAGGTGCCAGCACTAAATCTATAACAAAAGGACTTATTTCAGGTGCTTTAGGACTTATGTTTTCTACTATAGGAATGGACCCAATGCTTGGAAACCCAAGATTTACATTTGGTATTCCAAGTTTACTTTCTGGTGTACCATTTACAGCATCACTAATTGGACTTTTCTCAATGTCACAAGTTCTTATGTTAGCTGAGAAAAAAATCAAGGAATCAGGAAAACTTGTTGAGTTTGATGATACGGTTATGCTAAGTAAAAAAGAGATAAAACAGATTTTACCAACTGCTTTAAGATCTACTGTAATTGGTAATATAATTGGAATCCTACCTGGTGCAGGTGCAAGTATCGCATCTTTCCTTGGATATAATGAAGCAAAAAGATTTTCTAAGCATAAAGAGGAATTTGGACATGGTAGTATTGAAGGAATTGCTGGAGCAGAAGCAGCTAACAATGCTGTAACTGGTGGATCATTAATTCCAACATTTACACTAGGTATTCCTGGAGAAAGTGTTACTGCTGTTTTACTTGGTGGTCTTTTAATTCAAGGGCTTCAACCTGGACCAGACCTATTTACAGTACATGGAAAAATTACATATACATTCTTTGCTGGATTCATTGTAGTTAATATTTTCATGCTTATACTTGGACTTACTGGATCAAAACTATTTGCAAAGATATCAAGGGTACCTGATAACTATCTTATACCACTTATTTTCTCACTGAGTGTTATTGGATCTTATGCTATTAACAATCAAATGGCAGACGTTATGATTATGTTTGTGTTTGGTATAATCGGGTATATCATCAATAAATTTGAACTTAATTCAGCTTCTATTGTTCTTGCACTTATTCTTGGACCAATTGGAGAATCAGGATTAAGAAGATCAATAATATTAAATCATGGAAGTATGAGTATTTTATTCCAAAGTACTGTTTCTAAAGTTCTTATTATACTTACAATACTTTCTCTATTCTCTCCAATAGTTATGAATAAATTACAAAACAAAAGTAAGAACTAA
>NZ_JADRHM010000096.1 GCF_018205345.1 Fusobacterium sp. DD2 | reverse complement strand
TAACTTTTCGTCAACACTTTTTTCTAAAAATTTTAAAAAATTTAATTCAAAAAATGAAAAAGCAATAAATTAAAGGATTTATCACTATATGTCAAGGTGTTTTTCTTTACATGATTTTTTAGATATTATAGTTAAAATTAATAAAAAAGAGCTGTTGTCTTTCAGCAAAGTAGAATACTGAAAATTTGCAACAGCCCCAATTTATACTAGATTATATATTGCTTAGTTATTATAAACTATTCTTTCTACAGTCAACTAATATTGCCGGTTCTGAGTTTTCTCAAATTGAGAAAACTAAAATTATTTTTCAATCTTATCCATTTTTTCAAATCTCTCAAGATTTCTTGTAACATACATAAGAATATAGACAACTCCTGTAATAAGAGCAGTTCCTATAAGGAGTGAGTAGTTTTGCATTCTTAAAATTGAATATAGTATTGTATAGATACCACATAGGAAAGCAAACATTCCAATTCCATATTTTATATTATGTGTGATTCCTTTTAGATAAAATGCATTTGGAAGTGCTACTGCCATAGTTGCTATAAAATATGCCATATTGAAATTCAGATACTCAACAAGTGATAGAAGTATCAGATAGAAAAGTGCAAGAGAAAATCCCACAATTCCATATTGAATATAGTGTGTAGTCTTTTTCCCTGAAATCTCAAAAATATATACTACAAGAAGGCTTAGCATTATAAAGAGAATTCCATATTTAGCTGCTCTATTTATCTGATCATATTCAGTTATTCCCTCATAAAATCTTACTCCTGCAAGACCACCATCAAAAATTGTATTATCCCTATTATACATTTCTGATGACTTATAATCCTCTTCCCAGAAATACTGTTTATAGTTTCTCACAAGATTTGTAATATCCCATGTAGCTGTAAATCCATCTTCATCTATTTTTGATGTTGCAGGAAGCATTCCATAAAAGCTTGGATGTTTCCATGGAGATGAAACTTCAAATCTATTTTGTACTCCAAAAGGAAGAAGAGTTACTTTCTGAGTTCCTCTGAGCCTTAAATTTATTTTAAATGGAATTACCTTTCCTGAACTATAATTAAAATCTTTTAAAAGTGTTGATATTCCACTGTCAAAAAGACGTGAGTCAGTTCCAGAGTCAACTCTCATAGAATGTCCATCAACTTCAAAACTGTCTATTTTTTCAATTCCTCTATTGTCTGTTAATCCCAATGAAAAATATATCTGTTCAATAGTATAATCTCTGAAAATATCCTCATCTGGTAAAACTATATTCCCCTTAATATCCAAATCTCCTGTATATACTGTTGCATTGTATATTCCTCTTTTTCTTACTGATGTATCAAATGAAGAGGATATATTAAGGTTCTCAGGTAAAATAAGAAGTTTTTTAGTCACTTTTTCTCTACTTGTAAATGTTGAACACTCAACTACTAAAAAAGGACCTGCTATTTTCTGTTCATCTCCCCATTCTCTGCTTACTTCACTTACAGTCTGCTCCCTCAAATTACGTCTTTCATAAACTATTCCCTGAATAAATGATATAGGAATCTGGAGTACCAGTGCAAATATAAAGATAAATATTGCTTTTTTAGTCATAGAATCCAAGCCTAATTTCATAACTTCCTCCTATTTTTTCTCTCTAACACAATCTCTTTTAATCTTTCCACACTTACGTTTTCACCATTTATCTGTCTATGAAGCATTGAATGACAATTAGAACATACTGGGATTAAATCTTTTTCTGGATTAATTTCATATTCCCCTTTTTGATTGCTGATAGGCTTAATATGATGAATCTCAATGAAATTTTTACCCAGTTCACCATAAATATCTTCAAAATTCACTCCACACACTGAACAAGAAACACCGTGAAGTTCTATTGCTCTATCTCTTGCCTTTATATTTCTCTCTCTCCTCAATATAAGTTGCTCCATCTCTTTTCCTTCTAAAAGTTTTGTTACCTCATCCATTTCTGTTTCTCTGTATATTTCATTTTTATACTCATTAACAGATCTTTTTATATAATCTAAAAGTTTAGGTTTATTTTCTAATTTCATTGGTCCTTGAGGTGCTTTTTTTAATCCATTATCAATTAGGTAATTTAACTTTAAACTTTCTGTATTCACCCAATCTACTTGTTTAATTTTTAAAAACTCTTCATATTTTTTATTTAAGATATAATCTCTTTCATTTTTCCAAAGTGCTTTATCAAAATCTATGTCAAGTTCTACATCTCTTTTAACTATTTTTTCTATTTTACACCTGTACACAATCTTTTGATATGGTTGACCACAATAAATATATACAATATCTCCCGGTTGTGATTTTGCCAACTGCTTGCTTTTATGCCAATATATAAAATCATAATTTTCAAAAGCTCTGATTAAATCATACTTTTTTAAATTACACGGAATAATCCATACCACGTCTTTCCCTCCTTTAATGACAATTATCATCTACTTTAATTATACTCTATTTTTTATGAAAATCATATCTCAACAAAAAAGGACCAGTTAAACTGATCCTTAAAAACATCTATTTTATAAGAAGATAATCCTCATCTTTTATTATCCCTTTTTTCTTCATAATTCCTGCTACTAAAAGAGATATAATTGCTGGAAGAATAAAGTGCATAAGTATAATCTCAATTAAAAGTACAGTGTGATCTGTATATCCACTCATAGTCTGCCAAGTCATAAGCTGACCAACAAGTCCTGATGTTCCCATTCCTCCACCAGCTGGGTTATTCTCTAATTTTAACACCATAGTAGAAACAGGTCCCAGTATTACACTTGCAACAATTGGTGGAATCCATATAACAGGTTTCTTCATGATATTTGGCACCTGAAGCATAGAAGTTCCTATCCCTTGTGCTAAAAGTCCATTCCATCTATTTGCCTTAAAACTTATAACTGCAAATCCTACCATCTGAGCAGAACATCCTACTGTTGCAGCACCTGATGCTATTCCTGAAAGTCCTAAAATAATTGACAGTGCTGCTGAACTTATAGGAAGTGTCAAAACCATTCCCATTATTACTGATACCAGCACTCCCATAATAAATGGCTGCATCAATGTAGCTGTCTGAATAAATTTACCAAGGGCATGCATTCCTGATAAAAGATATGGGCCAGCTATAAAGGCTGTAACAGATCCTACAAGAACTGTTACAAGTGGAGTGACTATAATATCAAGTTTGGTTTTCCCTGATACCATTGCTCCTATTTCAGCTCCTACAACTACTGCTATAAAAGCTCCCAATGGATCTCCAGCTCCAGATACAATTATTTTCCCACCTTCACCTAAAATCTGCCCATTGGCCAGTGCTCCTCCAAAAGCTCCAATAAATCCTGTAGCTCCTGAAGCTAAGATTACAAGTTTCGGTTCTTTTAATGCATGGGCAACACCTATTCCAATAACAGGTCCTGTAAGTGACATGGCTACCGCCCCTATGGACACCATAAAAATCTTTAATTCACCAGTAAGATTCAGGGATATCTGTTTTATAATAAGTCCCAAAATCAAAGTACAAAATAGAGCCAATGCCATTCCATTAAGTCCAGTTATGAAATAGCGATTAAAAAAGTTGTGAAACTTCAAGTTTTTCGTGTTTTCCAATTTTAACTCTCCCTTGCTAAATTATTAAGTAAATGTTGATTTTATTACGTTCATCATATATCAACTGTTATATAAAGTCAATATCAGGAAAGTTTTTCTAATAGAGCAAATTATTTTTTAAAAACAAAAAGATATTCATGAGCTAAAAGTAAAAAATTGTATTTAATACTATTGGTTTTCCAAAAACCTGTGGCTTTACAGTTGTGTTGCTCTTTGATTATTATCTCTTTCAAATTAAATCCCTGTTCTTCAAATACTTTCATTACACTCATACCAAGTGGTATAACATGCCCTTTTTGTCTAGTATCCCCCATGAGGATTGCACAAAATTTATCTTTTTTTAAAACTCTATAACATTCACTGGCAACTTTTTTCATTTCTACTAAAAAATCTTTTACTTTTAGATGAGATAAATCTTCTTCAATGTCCTCACTATATTTAATAATATTCGCATAAGGAGGGTGAGTTAACACCAAATCAATTTTTTCATTAGGAATAGAATTGAGATTTCTTGCATCTCCTTTTTTTATACACACTTGTCCGGCATTTTCAAATATAAAGTCAGTCTTTTCTTTACATCTATCTAAGGCCATCTCGTTTATATCTATTCCTATTATATTTCGTTTCAGAAGTTTAGCTTCTACAAGTGTCGTTCCTCCACCTGCAAACTGATCAAGAAGTAAGTCTCCCTCCTTGGAGTATCTAAGAATAATATTTCTTGGAATGTATGGAGACCAGTTTCCCCTATATTTTGCATCATGCGTTGCCCAATCTCCCCTTTTAGGAAAACTCCAAACACTATTCATCTCTAATTCGAAGTTTTCTGGTTCCCACTTTTTAATTTTTTTTACCATAGCTCCCCCTTAAATTTATTTTTTCCTTAAAAAGTGGTCTATTCTATACAAAAATCTTTCTCATAACACCATTTTTCAAGTCTGTAATATTATATATATGCTCCATAACATCAAATGTCTCCTGTAAGTTTCCTTTAGCACTTTTCCAACCTTTACCATCTGTAAACCATACAAATTCTACACCAGGTATTTCCTTTACTTCTAAGGCGATTGTCTTATAGCTTCTTGCGGTTTCATTCAATTTAGAACCATTGCTGGCATAAAAATTTGTTTCAATTAAATATATTGTTTTAGAAGTTTTAACAACATAATCAAATCTTTTCTGAGTCTTTCCTTGATTTGATATTGGTGATAAGTTTATATTCCATTTATCTTGTATTTCCTGTGTGTACATCTCTTTAAAATAATTTTCATCTTTTTTAAATCCTGCTTTTTGTATAAATTTTTCTATAATATCTTCCATTAGATGTCCACCACGATTTTTTCTACCATTTGAGTCCAGCCCAGTTTCAACCCCTGTGACATAATCATAAAGATTATTTATAATCTTATTTTGTATAAGATCAAACAACCCTGTTTTTTCCATAAAAACAGCATATTGTTCCGGAGTATAATTACTTTTTTTAAATGAATAATTAAATTCTTCTTCTGTATCTAGCACATATATTTCTGTACTTCTTACTGCCAGTAAAATAGGAATACATTTTAATATTTCTGGATAATTATTTAATAAATTTATAAAATCATGCTTAATATTTTTTGAACCAATAAGTGAATTTAATATATTCAGTTCAACTTTAATCTTCTCAACATTATTGTGAATTTTTTCAAAATCAACATAATATTCATAAGTTGCTATACTTTTTCTAAAACTTTCCAGCCATTCATTGAAATCTCTTTTCATAATCTTTTCCCCTCCCATATTTGAAACAAGTAATTCAGTTATTTCGCCTCTTTTATCTGCTTTAGAATTTATTCTTCTCTTTGACGCAATTCGTTTAATACTAAACCCATTATACAACTTATCAAAAAATTCATCATTTTCATCTACATTTTTAGGATCAGAATTACTCAGTAGTAATTTTCCTCCCTTTTTATCCAGCTTTTTAAAAAACTCACATAACTTTATCTGTTCCATATCGCCAAATTCCTCTTTAGCATATGAAGTAAAACTTGAACTTTCAGATAAAGGTCTATATGGAGGATCAAAATATACAAATGTATTCTCATCAACAAAATTAATACATTCTAAATAACTTCCACAGTATATTTTAACATCTTTAAGCAACAATGATGCATCTATAAGATTTTCTTTGTCACAAATTTTTGGATTCTTATATGCTCCCATAGGAACATTATAAAGCCCTTGTGAATTCACTCTATACAACCCATTAAAACAGGTTCTATTTATAAATAAAAAAAGTGCTGAACCGTATGTTGTATCATTTATTTTTTTTAATATATAGTTATTATATTCCTCTCTTTTTTTATAATAATACTCTTTTCTGCTCTCTGTACTGAGAGGTAAATACTCTTCTTCAAATTTTTCTAAATATTTAATTAACGAATGGACATCATCCCTGATAACTTTATATAAAGAAATTAGTTCTTCATTTAGATCACTTATATATACTTCTTTTATATCAAATTTGGATAGTATATCAAATAATATTGCCCCTCCACCTACAAAAGGTTCACAATATTTAAATATTTCATTTCCCAACTCTTTAGGATAAAATTTTGTTATTTCGTCAATTAAAGCTCCCTTGCCTCCTGCCCATTTTACAAAAGGTTTAGCTTTTATCCCATTGTTAATTATTTTTTTATCCTCCATGAATAATCCTCCAAATTTATGTGTATCTCTTAGATTTGTATTTCTACATTGTTTATATAACGTGTATATAACATTCTACACTATTTTCATTGTTTTTCATAGTATGAATACTATGTAATCAATATAACTTTTTCAAAAAATA
>NZ_JADRHM010000095.1 GCF_018205345.1 Fusobacterium sp. DD2 | reverse complement strand
TTGTAACGCATAAAAAATACCCCCTTTACTGTTTGTCCAGTAAAAGGGGTACGCATCAAAATGCAACAGCCCCTTCTTTATTTTATAGAAGTTGGTTTATCATTTAAAAGTTCCACAGTTATTTTAGTTACTGCAACACAGGTAACAAGTGGAGCTATAAATATTCCAAAGAATGGAATAAAGAATAAAAGAGTAAATATGATACCAGATATAGCTGAACAAACTCTTTGCTGTTTTAAAAATTCAAGACTTTCTTTTGCTGAAAGCTGGTATCTTTCAAGAGTATAGTCCATAAATGAAAATCCTGTAAAATATCCCTGAAGGATAAAAATAAGCACTGGAATTGAGAGATTTATTGGAAAAATAAATCCAAGTAACATAATAATACAGGTTCCAATCATCTGCTTTATAAAACTTCTCACTCCAATATCAATACTTCTAATGATAAATTTTACGTTATCACCAAATGTAAAATTATACTGTTTACCTGTGAGGTGAGTTTCAACTCTTTCTGATACATAGCTTAGTACAGGTGATAAGATTATAAGTAATAGTGATTTATATACCAGATAGTAAAAAAGTATTGAACATATCCATATCAAAATTTTAATAAGAATATAGATTATAGAGTGATAATTTTCCAAGTGGAAAAAATCTTCCAGTAGATTTGTTAAACTTCCAGACAAAAGATTACCTAGAGAAACAAAAACCATAAATAGTATGATTCCAATTATCCCTGGGACTAAATAAAATTTACGAAGTTTAGCATCACTTATTATTCTAAAAGAGTCAAAAAATGCTTTTAATACTATTGATACACTCATTTTTTTTATATTCATTTTATTCACATCCATCTAAATGTGATATGTCAGAAAATAGTTCTACTGTGTATTTTCCATCTGTATAATCAACTATTGAAAGACTTGTGTTCTTAGGAACTGGAAAATTTCCAAGTTCTTCAAAGCTCATATTATTAACGATTTTAAATATAGCTTTAAGAGTTACTCCATGTGAAACTATAGCAACAATATCATTTTCCTTGTGATTTTTTACTACTTTATCAAGTCCAGCTTTTACTCTTTCTATAAGTTTATTATAGCTTTCTCCACCATATAATTCTGGTGAATACTCTTTTGGATTAAAGAAAAAATCATGATATTGTTTTGGATACTCACTTTCAAACTTTTCTCTAGGAACTCCTTCCATCTGTCCAACTGAAATCTCTTTAAATTCATCCATATATTTGACTCTGATGTCTCTCCCATTTTTTACAAGTTCAGTAGTTTCCATTGTTCTTCCAAGAGGAGAAGAATAAAATGTAACAAATGGCACATCTTTTAATTTTTCACCAAGTTTTGCAGCCTGGCATCTTCCTTTTTCTGTAAGAGGTGAGTTAGATGAACCTTGAAAGATTTTCTTTGTGTTCCATACAGTTTCACCATGTCTTATAAAATAAATTTTCATATAATGTTTTGTTCCTCCGTTACTTTGTAATAGATTTGAATTTATCGCTATTTAGATAAGATTTAATATTTTTAACTCTTGTTGCATCACTTGGGTGAGTGCTTAAAAACTCAGGTTGTCCACCGCCACCGCTCTGTCTCATTCTATCCCAGAAAGTTACAGCATAATTAGGGTCATATCCTGCCAGTTTCATAAATATAAGACCTAACTGGTCAGCCTCTGTTTCATGACTTCTGCTATATTTAAGCATAACTAAATTAGTAGCTCCATTATACACATCTGGGAAAAGACCAAGTGATGAAAATATGCTTCCACCTAAACTTTGAATCACAGAATAACTTGCCTGTTCACGGCTATGTTGAGCTATTGCATGGGCAATCTCATGTGACATAACTACAGCAAGTCCATTTTCATTTTGTGTATAGGGTAAAATACCAGTGTATACAGCAACCTTACCTCCAGGCATACACCATGCATTAGGGGTATTATTCTGTATTAAATTAAATTCCCATTGGTATTTAATGTGTGATTTATTTTCTCCTGGATGATTTGCAAAATATTTGTCTACTGCTCTTGCAATATTGTTTCCCACTTTTTTTACCATCTGTGCATCTTTATTATTAAGAACCTTACTTTGAGCCATGACCTGTCTATATTGCGAATAGCTTTGTGCTACAATCTCATCTTCTGGAACTAAAAGCATCTGTTTTCTTCCTGATATTGGAGCATTGCTACATGCAGCAATTAACAATGAGACACATAGAGCAGACAAAATCTTTTTTATCTTCAATAATATTCCTCCTTATAAAATTATATTTCTTTATGTATGAATATTTGTTATAATTATACATATATTGTACCTAATTTTGAGGAGGATGTAAAATGAAATTTTTAGGAGTAATCCCTTCTAGATATGCCTCTACAAGGCTTGAAGGAAAACCGCTAAAAGATATTTGCGGACATACAATGATAGAATGGGTGTATAAAAGAACCAAGATGTCAAATCTTGATGAAGTGGTTGTTGCTACTGATGATGAAAGAATATTTAAAGAAGTTGAAAAATTTGGCGGAAAGGCAATTTTAACAAGAAAAGACCATGAAAATGGTACAAGCAGAATAGCAGAAGTATGTGAAAAAATTACTGATTATGATGTAATAGTAAATGTTCAAGGAGATGAACCTTTAATAGAACCTGATATGATTAATTCAATAATAGATTCTTTTAAAGAGGATGACTCAATAGCTATGAGTACATTAAAGTATAAGATAGATACAATGGAAGAGATAGAAAATCCAAATTATGTTAAGGTTATAACTGATAAAAAAGGGTATGCTCTTTATTTTTCCAGAAGTGTAATACCTTATCCTAGAAAAATGGATTTGAAAAACTATTATAAACATGTTGGAATATATGGGTATAAGAGAGATTTTGTAATAGAATATGCGAAAATGGAGCCAACTCCACTTGAGAAATCAGAATCTCTTGAGCAGTTGAGAGCTTTAGAAAATGGTTACAAAATAAAAGTAATGGAAACACCATATAAAATAATAGGTGTAGATACTCAGGAAGAACTTGAAAAGGTGAGGGAATACGTTATAAAACACAAATTAAAAATAGATTAGAGGGATGGATAATATGAAAATACTAAAAAAACTGACAGTGGGTATAATTGTAGCGATGGTACTTACAGCATGTAGCTCTACTGAGAGACTTAGAGAAACTGGTAAAATTGGCAGTGGAAAAGTTGAGAAAAGCAAGGTAGCAAGTGGAAACTATGATTTGGACTATAGTTTTTTTAAAAGTAGAAAATTGCCAATACCTGATAATTTTAAGGGGAATGCTAATGATTATTTAATTCCTAGAAATGATACTTTGAAAAAATATGGTTACGATTTTTTTGTTAAGTATAATGAGGATAAGGCACTTAAATTTTATAAAGATCTAGAAGTTGAGGGATATGGAGATAATTCACCATATTGGAGATGGAAGATAGAACTTACTAAAAAAGAGTTTTTTAATGCTATTAAAAACAATCTTGTAGCTGTTTATAGAACACGTCCAAGAGATGTATTGACACTTTCAGATGGAATTTGGGACATGAAGAGAATTACAGCTTCAGATATTGGAGAGATAAAAGATGTTGAAGTTGCTGCCAGAGGTAGATCAGGAGTTGTAACTTATATTGTTGTTACAACAAATAAAAATAGATTCCTTGTTGCAAAAGAACTAAATGTGAGAAAACTTTTTGCTTTAAATAGTCAATCTACAAATAGTGGGGATATTTATCTTTACAGTGCAAAAGGTGGAAGCGGAGAGTATAATCCAAATCCATTGAGAAAGAATATAGGTCTTTTACCTTCAGGATATTTTGCTATTGAAACAAGTGGAAAAAATGTAACTATCTATGGTGGTGGAAATGGTCATGGAGTAGGAATGCCACAATTTGCAGCTTTTGACTTAGCTAAAAACCATGGGTATAAATATGATAAGATACTACATAAATCTTATCCAAATACTAAAATAAAGAATATGTATTCATTAAAAGGAATTGGAAAGACAATAAATGTTGGAATTACAACATATACTGGATGGCTTGATCACAGTAGAGTTGTACTTGTAAGTAATGGAAAAATGAGAATTGATGGAGCAGGATTTAAGATTGATGTCCCAGCAAAACAAAATGTTGTAATTGTAAATAAAGGAAATAGATTGTGGGTAAGTGTCAATGGAAAACACAGAGTAAAAACTATCAGACCTTTAGAGATAACAGCATATGGATATTATATTACAATAGATGGATTAAAGAGAATGCATACTTTCTCACCACGTTATAGAGGGGATTTAGTAGTAAAACCATCTAGTACAAATTCACGTGCTATGAGAATAATAAATATAGTTAAGATTGAGGATTATTTAAAACAGGTAGTTCCAAGTGAAATGCCACAATCTTTTGGACTTGAGGCATTAAAAGCTCAAGCTGTAGCAGCTAGAACTTATGCTCTTAGTGACTATATAAAAGATAGATATGCTAAAGATGGATTCCATGTAAAAGATACAACTGAAAGTCAAGTTTATAATAATCAGGTAGAAAATGATGATGCAAATAAAGCTATTGAAATGACTGAGGGAGAGGTTCTTTTATATAACGGAAAACCTATAGATGCCAAGTATTTCTCTACATCTTCAGGGTTTACAGAAGCAGCAAATTATATATGGTAATAAATGATAAAGAACGGAACTATATATAATATATATTTTACAATTGTGTGAATTTTTACTATAATCTCAAGTATAGAAAAATAGAGGCGCAGAAAACATTAGTAATTTTGAGGAGCCGACAGGTGTTGATACAAAATGAAAGGGGATTTTGCCGAAATGGAAAAGAATGTAAAACTTTTTCGTTGGTAATTCAGAAAATATCTGTATTACTGTCATTGATGAAAGTCAATGGAGTGCTATTTTGTGACTATCTTTTTGTATAATTGTTTCTTTTACATAATATATGAAATTTGATGATATCACAGTTTAGTACTCTAAACTGTGATTTTTTTATAATATTATGGTTTTGAGGAGGAAGAAATGATTGAATTAATTAAATTGTTACCGGTTGGTGTTTTGGCGTGTTTGATGATAGGGGGATTTGATGCTCTGATTGCAGCCCCAATAGCGACAGTAGCTGCTGCTGCTATAGCGATGGTTGTGGAAAAAAAGGGATTTGATGAGATATTAGAAGCTGCTATATCAAATGTTAAATCTATAATAGTAGCACTTTTTATTCTTATGATGGCATATGCCATGGCAGAAGTATTTATGTCTACTGGAGTTGGAGCAGCAATTATCAATGTGGCTCTTAAAACAGGAATTACAGGAAAAACTGTAGCAGTGGTAGGAGTTATAGTTACATCAATTCTATCAATTGCAACAGGGACAAGCTGGGGAACCTTTGCAGCATGTGCACCTATATTCTTGTGGCTAAATCATATTGTAGGAGGAAATATCTATCTTACAATAGGAGCTATAGCTGGTGGAGCTTGTTTTGGAGATAATATAGGACTTATTTCTGACACTACAATAGTTAGTTCAGGAATTCAAGGAGTTGAAGTAATAAAAAGAGTTAGACACCAAGGTGTTTGGTCTGGACTTGTACTTTTAAGTGGAATTATTGCATTTGCAGTAGCTGGAATGGTTATGGATCTTCCATCAGTTACAGGAAATGGAGCTGATGCAATTTCTAAAATACCAGCTCACGTTTGGGCAGAACTAGCTGAGAAAAATGAATCAGCAATGACACTTTTACATCAGGTAAAAAATGGAGTACCTTTATATATGGTAATTCCTCTAATCCTGGTTCTAATAGCTGCATTTAGAGGATATCAAACATTTATATGTCTATTTATTGGAATTGTTTCATCATATGTATTTGGAAGATTTGCTGGAACAGTTGTAGATACAAAAGTATTCTTAAATGACCTTGTTATGAAAGGGTTCTCAGGAGCAGGAAGCTGGGTAATTGTAATGATGATGTGGGTTTCAGCTTTTGGTGGTATTATGAAATCTATGGATGCTTTCAGTCCATTATCAAAATTACTTATTATTCTTTCAAGAAACGTAAAACAGCTTATGTTCTGGAACGGAATATTATCAATATTAGGAAACGTAGCACTATCAGATGAGATGGCACAAATAGTAACAATTGGGCCAATAATTAAAAACCTTGTTGAAAAAAACGTTGAAGGAAACGACGAGGATATTGAAACTTTAAAATTAAGAAATGCAACATTTAGTGACGCAATGGGAGTATTTGGATCTCAACTTATTCCATGGCACGTATATATTGGATTCTATTTAGGTATTGCTGCAACAGTATATCCAATTGTAACTTTTTCACCAATAGACATTATCAAATTTAACTTTGTAGCATATATTGCTGTTATAAGTATTCTATTCCTTACAGTTACTGGATTTGATAGATTTATACCAAAATTTGGACTTCCTAGTGAACCAGCTGTAAGATTAAAAAAATAATAATAGTAAGATGAAAATAAAGG
>NZ_JADRHM010000094.1 GCF_018205345.1 Fusobacterium sp. DD2 | reverse complement strand
GCAAAATCACCTCCTTTTCATATGCTTAATTATATCATACATTTAAGAGCAAAAAAATTTCAATTCATCTCCCACCTAAAGAGGAGGGGGTCTTCTTGAAGTTTTTAGATAAAAAGGTGCCAGAGGTATAAAACTGTGGCACCTAATATTTTATTTATCTTTTTTTACTCTTATTCCATCTAAAAGCTCTTTTCCATATTCACTCTTTGGTGAATCAAAGAAATCAAGAGCATCTGTTATTTCCTGAGTTTCTCCTTTATAAAGAACTAAAATCCTATCAGAAATGTTATATACAACACCTAAATCATGAGATATAAATACAAAAGTTGTATTGTTCTCCCTGTTAAATTTTTTTATAAGTTTAAGTATCTGTCTTTGAATTGAAAGGTCAAGAGATGCTACTGGTTCATCACATACAACAAGTTTTGGATCCAATATCATTGCTGCACCTATTATAACTCTCTGTCTCTGTCCTCCACTCAGTTCACATGGATACTTTTCTCCACACTGTTTGCGAAGCCCTACCTCTTCAAGCATATGCCCAACTTTTTCATCAATAACTCTGGGATTTTTTTCTCCATTTGCTTTTAAAGGTTCAGCTAATATATCCTTTATCTTCATAGCTGGATTTAGGGAACTGTATGGGTCCTGAAATATCATCTGAATATCCTTGATATCACGTTCTTCAAGAGGTTTATCCATAAATTCAATAGTTCCAGAATCCTTTTTTTCTATTCCTAATATTATCTTTCCAATTGTAGATTTACCAGCACCTGACTCACCTATAATTGAAAATATCTCTCCAGGGTTAACTTCAAAAGTTATATCTTTAAGAATCTCTTTTTTCTTTTTAAAACAAAGATACCCTTTTTCAAAACTCTTACAAAGTCCCTTTATTTTTAAAACCATCTCATTCTCCTCTTACCCATAGCTTGTGTGAAAGCTCCATAAGTCTTCTTACATATGGATGAGATTGATGTTTGAATATCTCTTCACAGCTATTTTCCTCTACAATCTCTCCCTTATAAGTTACATACACTCTATTGGCAAATCCCTTAATAGCCTCCAGGTCATGAGAGATAAAAAGTATTGATATTCCTGTTTTCTCCTGAATATGTTTAAAAAGATCTATTACCTCATTTTTAGTTCTCAAATCCAGAGCTGTAGTAACCTCATCTGCAATCAGAAGTTGTGGATTTCCAATTAAAGCCCCAGCTATAACTATTCTCTGCTTTTCTCCTCCACTTGTTTCAAATGGATATTTAGATAAAACAGCTTTGCTGTCTTTTATTCCTACTTTTCTTAAAATTTCAAGAACTTTACCTTCCCACTCTTTACTCTTTCCATAGTGACCTTCATATATTCTCTTAAGCTGACTTCCTATCTTTACTGTGGGATTTAAAGATGTAAAAGCATTTTGGAATACAGCTCCTATTCTGCATGTCTTCTCAAATTTATCATAACTTATAATACTTCTCTCAGGAAGTATTCCAAGTATAAATTTTGTAGTCAGTGTCTTACCACTTCCAGATTCACCAGCAAGAGCCACTATCTCTCCACTATCAATTGAAAAATTTATATTTTTTAGAAGTTTTTCTCCATCTATTTCAACATTTAAGTTTTTAATCTCTACTAGTTTCAATATCGTGTCTCTCTCCTTTCCAATTTTTTCATCTGGTAAACTGTAAATATTATAGCCAGACCTGGTGCAATGGTAAACCATGGAGCTGATATAAAGTATGACTGAGATTGATTTAGAATATTACCCCAAGTTGGATATGGTGGCTGAATTCCAAGTCCTAAATATCCAAGTCCTGCTTCTGTTAATATTGCTCCTGCAAAACCAGTAGTAAAACATACCATGATAGGCTTTACTATATTTGGAAGAATATGCACATATAGTATTCTTAAATCTGAAACTCCATATGTTTTAGCTGCTACTACATACTCCATATTCTTTTCTTTTTTTACTACTCCTCTTACCATGTTTACACATCTTGGAATATAGATAATAAATATTGCAGTGATAAGTGAACCAAATCCTACTCCCATTACTATTATAACACCTAATGCTATTATAATTCCAGGAATAGCTATAATTACCTCCATTATAGACATGATTCCACCATCTACGATTTTTCCATAATATCCTGCTAAACTTCCAATTACTATTCCCACAATTACTGACATGGAAATGGCACCAAAAGCTATTGCAAGAGTGTATATAGATCCTAATACAAGTCTGCTGAATATATCTCTTCCCAGATTATCACAACCTAGAATATGCTCAAAATTTGGAGCACATAATATAGCGTTATCATGCATAACATAAGGGTCCTGATAACGGAAGATACAAAGAATTAAAAAGATAATAAAAAGCCCAAAATAATATTTCTTTTTCATTATCTCTCACCTCTAATTCTTGGATCTAACAGTGAATATATTACATCTATCAAGAAATTTATAATTACAAGTACTGCTGATGTATAAAATATTATTCCCTGTACCAGTGGAAGGTCACGATTTACTACTGCTGTAACCATAAGTCTTCCTATTCCTGGAATAGAGAATATCTGTTCAACTATAACTACCCCTGTAATCAGATCTATTATAAGTATTCCTAAAAGTGGAATAATAGGAATTATTGAGTTTTTCAAAATATAGATATTCAACCAGAATTTTTTTACTCCATTTACATATAGATATTTTATATACTCCTCTCTCAATTCCTTATCCAGGTTATTTCTCATATAACTTGTAAACACCCCTATATTAGGTATTGCAATTACTATACAAGGCATAAGAAGAGATGTAAAACTTCTATTGTATCCAATTGAAAACCATCTTAAGGTTACACCAAATACAAACATTGATATTATCCCTATCCAGAAAGATGGAAGAGATATACAAAGTCCAATTACAAAGTTGATTACCTTTTTAGCATATCTATTTCTGATTCTATATATTGAAAATGAAAGAGGAACTGAAACAATAACAACCAATATAACAGTTATTATAGCTACTTCCAAAGTCAACGGAAGCCTCTCCCTGATAAGCTGAGCAACAGGTTCTCCATATTTAAATGAATTTCCCAAATCTCCTGACAGGAGATTTCTTCCCCAGTGAATATAACGTTCAAATACTCCCTGGTTAAGGCCTAGTGCTTCACGCATTATAGCTATATCTTCAGGTGTACTTTCCACACCTAATATAGCCATTGCTGGGTCTCCAGGTATCAATTCCAATAGTAAAAATGATATTGTTCCTATAAGATATATTGAAAATATCATTTTAAATAGTTTCTTTATATAATACATATCAGTCTCCAAAACTCATATTTGCAAAGTTTATAAAAGGAGTTGGATAGTACTCAAATCCTTTTATTCTCTTATCAAGAGATGTCATAAGTTCAGGGTCCATAATATAAATAGCTGCCTGCTGATCTCTTAATATCTCTTGTGCTTTTTTATAGTTAGCAGTTACAACAGCATCATCTGTTGAGTTCTTAGCTTCTGCTACCAATCTATCATACTCAGGATTATCAAAATTGAAGAAGTTATTTTTGTATGCCTTTGTATATCTTCTTAAGATTGCATATGGGTCTAACTTACCTGATAATCCAACAATAGATGCCTCATATTGTTTTCCAGTGTAAACATCTGATAGCCATGTTGTCCATTCAATAGTTTCTATCTTAGCATCTAATCCAATTTCCTTTAATTGTTGAGCAATAACTTGAGCTGTATTTACATGAAGTGAGTAGTTACTTGGCACTTTTATTGTAAATGTAAAGTTCTCATGTCCTGACTCTTTTAAAAGCTCTTTTGCTTTTTCTATATCTCTTTTTTGTCCAATGTTAGGAATACAGTATTTTTTCATAACTGGACTCATATTAGTCTCAAGTTTTATCCCATTTCCATCCATTACACTTTTAATTATCTCATCTTTATCAATTGCGTAATTGATAGCTTTTCTAACTCTTATATCGTTAAATGGCTCAACAGCATTGTTTAGAGCAAATATCTGAACTGTATTTTGTGGTGCATATACATTGTTAAAATTCTTAAGTTCATTTATTCTCTTTGCATCTACTCTTGATAACATATCTATCTCACCAGATAGAAGTTTTAAAAATGCTGTCTCTGTATTTGGAGTTATATAAACAATTACTCTATCAAGTTTTGCTTTATTTCCCCAATAGTCATCAAATTTATCCAATACAAGTTCCTGCTCTCTTGTATACTCTTTTACTTTGAAAGGTCCTGTTCCTATTGGATTTTTTTCAAGATTATCCTTATTTGCTTCTGGAACTATTCCCATTGTTAAAGCGTATATAAAGGCTGAATTAGGCTTTGCTAATGTCACCTCAACCTCATCATCCCCTACTGCCTTAATTGTCTGCATTTCACCTAATAGAGCCTTCACAGGAGGTAATCCATCCTTACCTGCCATTCTTTTTAATGAAAATACAACGTCATTAGGTGTAAGTGTAGTTCCATCATGAAATTTAACACCTTTTCTAATTTTAAAAGTATAAGTTTTTCCATCCTCTGAAACTTTCCAGCTCTCTGCTAGAGTTGGTACAAGACTTCCATCTACACCTGGCATTAAAAGTCCCTCAAATACGTTAAACATAATCTCTTCAGATCCACTAGAAACAATCTTGTATGGATTCATACTATCTATATCCATAGTCATTGTTGTCTTTAATTCTTTTACCTGTTTTTGCTCGTCCTGTCCACATCCCACTAAACAGAACCCTACAGCAAGTCCTACAATAATTTTCTTCCAATTTCTAAAAAACTCCATTTTAACCTCCAAATATTTTGTTTGATTGTCCTGAATAAAATTTTAGTCACATTGTAATAATACCTATTGTACCATATTTTAAATATAAAAAAAGAATATAACCAAAAATTATTAAAAAAATAATCAAGTTATACTCTGAATTCACTTAAACTTGAGCTTATAGCCCTCTCTGGACAAGAATATAGTTTTTTAATTTTCCTATCATATATGAGACAGATATAATGAGCAGCACTCCAATTATTGTACCTACCACTCTATCTACATAATATACGAGAGGAGTTATCTCTTCAGTCATATTCACCATTATAAAAAGAAATACGATACCACCTAGAGATGCTGAAACCTTTATAAAAGTTTCAATGATAAATATCACCACTAGTATACCACATCCTGTCCAAAATATCCCCTTTAAATTGAGAATAACAAAAAAGAAGGCTATTATTCCCCCTGCTATTGTACTTATTACCCTCTCTTTAGACTTATGTAATAACTCTTTCATATCCACATGAAATGGTACTACAGAAGCAAGGGCACAATAGTAAAGAGTATAGTTAGTCACATATTTTGAACTCATATGCTTATTTAAATAAGATACTATAAGATATCCTAATATAACTGCTATACCAGGTATCACACCTCTTTTTATATGATGAATTATATCTTTCTCTGTGATTCTTTCAAATGTTTCTTTAGGTTTATGTTTCAATCTGCTATAAGCTGTAACAAGAACTGAGACTATAAGAGCTCCTGCTGCTGTTCCTAATACTCTTTCTTCTAAATAAAGAGTAGGAGTTCGTCCAGGATCTATATTAAGCATTATATAAGTAAATGCAATACATCCAACAGTAGCTGGCACATGAATTATAAACTCTGTTATGCAGCACACTATACCAAGTCCAATTACATACAGAAGCATATTCTGTTGAAAACCACTATATGCAATTCCACAGGCAACAAGTCCTCCTAAAAAAGTGGTAACAGTTCTCTCATAAGCCTGTCTTCTAGTTCTTGCATCATTTAAATTGATAACATTTAGTGCAGCAATACCTGCGTAAAATTTTGAAAGTCCAAACATATCACAAAGTATCATAGATATCCACACTGAAATTGCCACAATCATTCCCTGTTCAATTATTTTAATCTCTTTCTCCTGCATAGATTTACCCTCTTTAATAAAATATCTATACTATATCAAACAACTTCCATCATATTTCATTGTAGGAGTTTTTTTATGCTTTTTCAAGAGTTTTTTATAAATTATACTATAATATCTGCAACTTCCATATCTACATGTTTTATCAGATCCTCAGGTTTTATAACAATCTGAAGTCCTCTTATTCCAGCACTTATCATAATCTCATCTTTTGTTAAAGCAGATTCATGGATAAATGTTCTATGTCTTTTCTTTATCCCTATTGGAGAACATCCACCTCTTATATATCCAGTCATAGGAAGAAGTTTTTTCATTTCAAGCATCTCTACTTTTTTTGCCCCTGCTACTTTTGCAAGTTTTTTTAAATCTATATTATCTGCTCCAGGAATACAAGCTACTATCATATCATTTTTATCAGTTAAAAGTACTAAAGTTTTAAATATCTTTGTTATATCCTGTCCTGTCTTTATTGATACAGCTATTGCACCAAGGTCATTTTCATCTACTTCATACTCTTTATAACTGTATTCTATTTTACTTTTATCCAATTCTCTCATTGCATTAGTTTTTTTCATAACGTCACCTCTGATTAAATTCTCCAAAAAAT
>NZ_JADRHM010000093.1 GCF_018205345.1 Fusobacterium sp. DD2 | reverse complement strand
CCGTCAGATTTCTCTGACGGTCTAATTTTATAGTTTATTTTTGATTTTATTTTGCAAATTCTATTGCTCTTGTTTCTCTTACTATTGTAACTTTTATCTGTCCAGGATACTGCATAGAATCCTCTATCTTCTTTGCAACATCTCTTGCCATCTTAGTAGCTTCATCGTCACTCATAGCTTCTGGATTTACTATAATTCTAAGTTCTCTTCCTGCCTGAATAGCAAATGATGACTCAACACCTTGGAATGAGTTTGCAATCTCTTCAAGGCTTTCTAGTCTCTTCAAGTAAGCTGTAAGAGTCTCTCTTCTAGCTCCTGGTCTTGATGCTGATACAGCATCTGCTGCCTGAACTATTATAGCTTCTACAGTTTCAAATTCCACTTCATTATGGTGAGCCATTACAGCATTTAATACCTCTGGTTTCTCTCCAAATTTCTTTAGGAACTCTCCACCAATTATTGCGTGAGAAGCTTCAATATCACTTTCAAGTACTTTACCTACGTCATGTAAAAGTCCTGCTCTTTTTGCAAGCTCTGTATCTGCACCAATTTCAGCAGCAAGGTTTGCAGATAATTTTGCTACCTCTATTGAGTGTACAAGTACATTTTGACCATAACTTGTTCTGAATTTAAGTCTTCCTAATGTTTTTATAATCTCAGGATGCATAGCTGGTATTCCAAGCTCTATAAGTGCTTCTTCCCCTGCATCTACTATCTCTTTTTCTATATCTTTTTTAGCTTTATTTACTACTTCTTCTATCTTACCTGGATGGATTCTTCCATCAGTTATAAGTTTTTCTATTGCAAGTCTTGCAATCTCTCTTTTAACACCATCAAAGCTTGATAATACTACTGCTTCTGGAGTATCATCAATTATTATATCTACACCAGTTAAAGCTTCAATAGCTCTTATATTTCTTCCCTCTCTACCTATGATTCTTCCTTTCATTTCATCATTTGGTAGATTTACTACTGATACAGTTGCATCAGCAACATAGTCAGCAGATGCTTTTCCTATAGCAGTTGAAAGAATTCTTCTAGATACTCTGTCTTTTTCATCTTCTAATTTACTTTCAAACTCTCTAATTGCAAGTGCTGTTTCATGAGTTAAATCATCTCTTAATTTAGCTATTAATATATCTTTAGCTTCTGATTTTGAAAGTCCTGAAATTCTTTCAAGTTCTCCTTCCTGTTGAACTTTTATAGCTTCTATCTCTTCTCTTTTTGCTTCAAGTTCTTCAGTAGTTTTTTCAAGTTCCTGACTTTTGATTTCAAGTTTTTCTATTTTATTATCAAGTGTTTCCTCTTTTTTAGCTAATCTACTTTCTTTTTGAAGAAGATCATTTTTAGCATTTTTAATCTCTTTTTCTGCTTCTTCCTTTATATTATATGCATTTTCTTTAGCTCTTAATTCTATCTCTTTTCCACGAGCTGATGCAGATCTTTCTGCATCTTTTATTATCTCTTCTGCTTTAATCTTTGATTTAGTTATCTCATCTTCTAAATTGTTTAATTCGTTTATTTTTTTATCTATAACAGACTTTTTATATAGTATTGCAAATACTATACTAAGTCCGATTATTATCAAACCTATACCTAAAACTATACTCATATTTAATTTCCTTCCTTAAATTTTATTTGAAACTAGCCACAGCCTCGTCCTCGTTTTCATAAATTTCGAATATTTCATCTAAACCAATCATTTCAAAAATTGATTTGATATGTTCATTTAACTTAATAAGTTTAATGTCTCCATCCATATCTTTTACAACTTTTAATTTACCTCTTAGAATTCCCATAGCCAAACTGTTAATATGTGTTACTTCCTCAAAATCAATTATAAACTTAGTAGAATCCCCATCTACAAGTTTTGTTATTCTGTCCTTTAATTTTGGCGCAACTAATGCGTCTAACTCCCCTATTACTTTTAACACCTTAATATCATCAACATTTTTTTCAAGTATTTCAAAATTGTTTACCATTGTGTTATGCCTCCTTAACTTTTTTTTCAATTCTGAATAGTGTTCCATTTACTTTTTTTTCGATTTTGAAATCATCGGCAATGGCTCTTGCAATGAAAAGACCCATTCCACCTTCTTCTTTACTCAATTTTTCTTCGTCAAATCCAACTCCATTATCTTCCACTACAAGCCTTATAATATCATTAGACTTTTGAATCTCCAAAATAATATCCCCAGGTTTATACTCGTATCCATGTTCAACTACATTTGTTGAAAGTTCATCTACCACAGATAAAAGTTGTACTATATCTCTTTGGCTGATTTTATGTATCTCTAGATAAGTTTTTACCATGGCTCTTATTAAAGATAAATTTTCTAAAGAAGAAGGAACTGTGATTTTAACCTCATTAGGTTTCATTTTATCCCCTTCTTTCTTTAAAGTTTAAAATTTTCCATTCTCCATTTTTTAATAAATATTCAACATTAAAATATAGTGTGTTGCTACCAAATACCAGAGCTACCACATTTCTAGCTGTATTTTTATTAAACACTGGTTTTGAAGTCATTATGTTTATTTGCGAAAAATCCACTGTTGCAAGTTCTTTTTTCAACATTGAGTTTTTCATTCCGGGAGCTAAAGCTGAATCCAAAATATCAAATTCACCATCTTTAAGTTCATCTTTTATACTTTCTATAAGCACCAAAAGAGATCTCTTGTCTGCATCACTCATATTGTAGTTTTGTGTACTGATATTTGAACATCCTGCTGTAAATAAAACAAAGATTATGAAAATTAAAATCTTTTTCATTTACCATCCCCCACTTATTATCTTATTAAATAATACCACATCAGTACTTTTTTATCAAGATTTTAATTATAGGATTTTCACACTCCTAATTTCTCCCGAATATCCCGTATAATCTCCTCTTCACACATTTTATCTAAATCGTACCAGATGTATGAATGGTCATTTTTAAACCATGTAAATTGTCTTTTAGCATAACGACGTGAATTTCTTTTTATACTCTCAATAGCTTCATCATAAGAGATTAAATCATTAAAATAATCAATAAATTCTGAATAACCTATTATATTTATCTTTCTCAATACATCTCCGTACTTGTCATAAAGAACTCTTACTTCCTGTTCAAGCCCCTCTTTTATCATAATATCAACTCTCAGATTTATTCTCTCATAAAGATGCTCTCTATCTCTTTCAAGTGCAATTTTTAGAAAATCATAGTTATTGTTTTTTATATTTCTTTTTGATAAAATAGAAAACTTCTCTCCTGTTATATCATATACTTCAAGAGCTCTTTCAACTCTCTTTCTGTTATTAGGATGGATATCTATACCAGCCTGTGGATCTACCTCACAAAGTCTTTTGTAAAGTGCATCCTTATCAAGTTCACCATATCTCTTTCTAAGCTCTAAATCACCCTGTGGAAGATCTGACAGCCCATCAGTTACTGAATTTATATAAAGTCCAGTTCCTCCTGTGAGAATAACATTTTTACCTGTTTTCTCTTCTTCTGCTAGAATACTGTCTACATCTTTTTGAAATTCCCCTACACTATATTTTCTCACAGGTTCAAGTATATCTATCATATAGTGTTTTATTCCCTCCATCTCCTGAGGTTTTATCTTAGCAGTTCCAATATCCATACCTTTATATATCTGTGCAGAGTCAGATGAAATGATATCTGCATCCATTATTTTAGCCATTTTAATAGAAAGATCTGTCTTTCCTACTCCTGTTGGTCCAGCTATCACTAGTCCTTTCATATCTCCTCACTTTCAAAAAAAATAGGGGAATTCTAGCAGTAAAATTCCCCTTTTTTAATTTTTTATTCTACGTACTCAAATTCTACTTCTGCTATTCTTACAGTATCTCCATCTTCTACTCCAGCATTTCTAAGAGCTTCCTCAAGTCCTAATGATCTCATCATATGTAAGAATGTTACCAGTGATTCATCATCAATAGTTACTACATATTTTGCCAGAACTTCATCTACAACTCTTCCTTCAACAACATATACTCCCTCTTCATCCTGATTGATTATAAAGTCTTCTGGATTTCCTTTTAATTCCTCTAAAACTTCATCTACATCAGTTTCTTCCTCAAGAGGTTCTCTCTCAATACTTTGAAGTGTATCCCATACCTTATATAATACCTCTTTTATTCCTTCATTTAATATTACAGAAACTGGGAAAACTTCATTTCCTTGAGCTTCAACATATTTTTTAAATTTCTCATATTTTTCCATATCCCATAGAAGGTCCATCTTATTTGCAAGTACTATCTGTTTTTTCTTTGCAAGTTTTTCACTGAATTTTTTAAGCTCACTATTTATATTTTCATAATCTTCAATAGCGTCTCTTCCTTCTATTTCAGATACGTCTACAAGATGGCATATCATTTTACATCTCTCAATATGTCTTAAGAATTTGTATCCAAGTCCAACACCTTTGTGTGCTCCTTCAATAAGTCCAGGAATATCTGCTATTACAAATGATTTCCCTTGTTCAAGTCTTACTACACCAAGTTTTGGTTCAAGAGTTGTAAAGTGATAGTTTCCAACTTTTGAATTTGCTGCAGATACCTTGTTTATAAAACTTGATTTTCCAACTGATGGATATCCAACTAATGCCACATCAGCTAAAAGTTTAAGTTCAAGTTTTACTTTAATCTCTGCTCCTTCACGACCTTTCCCAGCTATTTTAGGTGTCTTTCTTACAGAAGATTTAAAGTGTACATTTCCATATCCACCTTTTCCACCTTTTAGCAGAAGTCTTGATTCATTTGGTACATTCATATCAAGTAAAAGTTTACCTGTTTCCACATCTCTTACCTGTGTTCCAACTGGTACCTTTATAATAAGATCTTCTCCAGTTTTACCATACATCTGTTTCTTTTGTCCATTTTCTCCATTCTGAGCCTTAAAAAGTTTCTTAAATTTAAAGTCAATTAATGTATTGATGTTAGGATCTGCGTAGAAAATTACATTTCCTCCGTTTCCTCCATCTCCTCCATCTGGTCCCCCAAATTGTATATATTTTTCTCTTCTAAAGGCTGCAGAACCATCGCCACCATTACCAGCTTTAACAGTTATTACAACTTCATCTATAAACATCTATTACTCTCCTATTTTATTTAGTATTACAGTATATTCTACCTTATATTATTAAATTTTTCAACTTTTTTTGCTTTATTTTCTCCACTGTGTTAAAAGTCACTATAAAAAAATCCTTTCATATTATATATGTATGATTTCAATACTTTCAACTCCATCTATTTAAATTAAATATAACTATTTAAAAATATGTTTTTATTTATTGTTCCTTTATACTTATAAATTTACTAATTTTATAATTTATAATAATTTAATTCTATTTAAAATTATATGATATTTACTTTATGTATTTATATATTTTTTTATCTTTAAACTATTTATTTTTTTATTTTTTATTTTTTTTATATTTTTTTTCAATAAAAACAGTTATTTTTTAACTATATTGTATCTCTTTAATAAAAATTCATTTTTTAAGTTTTATTACAATAATTTGATATTATATTGACATAAAGTGCTAAAAATTAAGTATAGTATTAATATTTTAAATATATCCTATTCATTGCATTTCTTTTCCTTTGTAAAAAAACAGAAAAAAATGTTGATTTTTTAAATAATGTGTGTATATAATGTATATCAATGGGAGTATAGAAGTTATACTATGGATTTTAAAATCTATAAAATCAGTATTTATTCTTTAATAGTATTAAAGTTTTGACACTGATTTTCCACAAACAATACCTAATATTTTTACAAGGGAGGATTTTTTATGTTTAAGAAAAAAGAAAAAGATGCCCAAGAAATTGGAGGATTTCTTAGATGGGTAGAAAAAGTTGGTAACAGTTTACCGCACCCAGCTATGCTATTCTTTATTTTAGCACTTATTGTAATTGTGGTATCACACTTCGTTGCATCTACTGGAGCAAGCGTTACATATTTTGATGCTAAGGCAAAAGCTGAGGTTACGAAAAAAGCTGTTTCTTTATTAAATAAAGAAGGACTTGCATACATGTTTAACACTGCAACAAATAACTATACAGGATTCGCTCCATTAGGAACTGTTCTTGTTGCAATGCTTGGGGTTGGAGTGGCAGAATGGACTGGTCTATTTAACACTTCACTTAAAAAACTTCTTATTAATGCTAACCCTAAATATCTTACTCCAATAGTTATTTTTGCTGGTATTATGTCTAATATCGCTTCTGACGCAGGATATTTAGTAGTTGTGCCTATCGGTGCACTTGTATTTGCTATGGCAGGAAGACACCCTCTTGCAGGTATGGCAGCAGCATTTGCTGGAGTTTCTGGAGGTTTCTCTGCTAACCTTGTACTTGGAACTACAGACCCATTACTTACAGGAATAACTAACCAGGCTTTAATAGCTGCTGGTATAGATATTTCACTTGCACCTACATGTAACTGGTATTTCCTTGGAGCTTCTACAATATTCTTAACAATTATTGGTACTTTTGTAACAGATAAAATTGTTGAAAAGAACTTAGGTAAATACACTGGAAGTTATCAACCTAATAATGACCCTGTTACTGAACTTGAAAGCAAAGGACTTAGAAACGCTACTATTGCACTTTTAATTTATTGTGCTGTTATGGCATTCTTAATGTTCCCACAAAATGCTATCTTTAGAGACAGTGCTCATACATTAAAAACTTTCCTTCACGGTGGATTAATCCCTGGTATCCTATTACTGTTCTTGGTTCCAGGTTATGTATATGGTAAGACTGTTGGTACAATCAAAACATCTCATGATTTAGTTGAAGCTATGACTTCTGCTATGAAATCTATGGGTGGATATCTTGTACTTACATTCTTCGCTGCACAATTTATAGCTTACTTTGGTAAAACAAATCTAGGTACTATAATCTCATTTAAAGGAGCTGACGCTCTTGAAGCTGCTGGACTTACAGGATTACCTTTAATTATCCTATTTATTTTCTTGTCAGCATTCCTAAATCTATTTATGGGATCTGCTTCAGCTAAATGGGCTATCATGGCACCAATATTTGTACCTATGATGTATAGACTTGGACTTTCTCCAGCACTTACTCAAGTTGCTTATCGTATAGGAGACTCTTCAACTAACATCATTACACCACTTATGTCATACTTTGCTATAATAGTTATATTGATGCAAAAATATGAAAAGAAATCTGGACTTGGAACTCTAATGTCATTAATGCTTCCATATTCAATTTCATTCTTAATTTTCTGGACTATATTAATGGCTATCTGGATCTTACTTGGAATACCTGTAGGACCTGAAGCTCCATTATTCATATAATAGAGAATTAAACCTTAGATGACCTAGACCTTGTCCCATTGAGGACAGGG
>NZ_JADRHM010000092.1 GCF_018205345.1 Fusobacterium sp. DD2 | reverse complement strand
TATTTATTGATTATTTTCGCCAAAACTCCATTTACAAATTCAGCTGTTTTGTCATCTCCGTATACTTTAGCAAGTTCAACAGCTTCATTTATAGCTATTTCATGAGGAGTATCCTCAAATAGTAATTCATATACTGTACATTTAAGAAGTGTTTTTTCAACAGTTCCAATTCTTTCAAATGTCCATCCAACGATATTTTCGTTAATTGTTTTTAGTATTTCTTCATTGTGCTCAGTTATACCTTCCATATATTTTTTTATGAAAGCCATATCTTTCTCGTTAGAAATTACTCCTTCTCTTTTAAGATAGCTGTCAAAAACCTCTTTAGTACTTTCGTCTTTTAATTCACTTTCAAAAACTAGTTTGAAAAGTTCTTCTCTTGCTTCTCTTCTACTCATTTGTTTCCTCTCTTACTTAATTTTTACCTTTTTCATCAGTCTGTTTTTCAGTTAAAATATCTTTAATTTTTTTAAACTTTTTATCTAAACCAGGACTACCTAAACAATAACCTATTGCAGTAATAACGGCAATAAAAACAGTATTAGCTAAACCTACTGTAACTAGAAGTAAGGCTATTACAAAGGCTAGGAAACCATAGAGATATCTTTTCCTGTTATACACAAGAGTAGCAATCATTTCCTCTAGCATAGTCTATCCTCCTTTATTTCTCTTCAGGGTCACTATCTCTTAATGCTAATTTAGAGATTTTTACCTGAACATTTCCAACTTCTATTCCCATTTTATCTGCAAGTTTATTTTTGATTTCATTTTGAATAGACATTGACTTACCTGATACATCTCCATTAGAAAGTATATCAAGTTTGATTTTAATGTTGAATTTTCTTCCCTTTTTAAATGTGTCAACTTTTAAATTCGAGATATCTTTATCATCAGAAAGAAGATCTCTTATAAAAGTTGTAACAGTAGCAGCAGAAATATATACTACTCCATCTTCTGTTTTTATAACATAATCTTTTTCTCTTTCAAAAAGAGAGAAAAATTTAACTAAACAGATTATGAAATAAATAATTGATATTCCTAATACTACCATATCATAACCAAATGTTCCAATATATGTATTAAATTGTACAAAGTACTTTGGCATAACTACATAAACTATCCCTGTCAATGAAAGAACGAAAACACCTATCCATGCCAGGAAAAAAATAAATTTTTTAAACATAAATTATCACCTACATAAAAGATTAGAGGTGCTTTTAGACACCTCTATGAAGTTACATCTCTGTTTCTTCTCCCTCAGTTTCAGGAGCTTCTTCAGTCTTAATTTTTACATCCTGAACATAAACATTTACTTCCACAACTTTCAAACCACTTAATTCAGAAACTGCTTTTAAAACAGATTTTTGAATTTCGTGAGCAACGTCTGAAATAAGGTATCCGTATTCAACTATGATAAATACTTCAATGCTGCACTCTTTTTCTCCAACTTCTACCTTTACTCCATTAGTAGGTCTCTTTTTCCCAAGAATCTTGCTAACTTCATCAGCAACCCCACCGGCCAATTTGTAAACACCTTCAACATCAGATGCTGCTTTAGCTGCTATAGTCTTAACAACATCATCAGATATTCTTATATTTCCTAATTCACTCATTGAAACACCCCCGTGTAATTTTATTTGTTGTGTAACCTTTGTTTACTATATTATACCTAATTTTCTTTAAAAAAACCACCTTAATATCAAATTATTTTTTAGGGAAGTTCTCCTCTATAAAATTAGTTGATGTTTTACCCTCAATATATAGTTCATTATTGAATACTTGAAGATGGAAAGGAATTGTGGTATCTATACCTTCAATTATGTATTCATTTAGAGCTCTTTTCATTTTTGCAATAGCTTCTTTTCTATCGATTCCAAAGGCTATAAGCTTTCCAATCATTGAATCATAATAAGGTGAAATCTCATATCCTTGATAAGAGTGTGAATCTACTCTTATACCATTTCCTCCTGGCACAATATATTTAGTAATGACACCAGGTGATGGTAAAAATCCATTTTCTGTATCTTCAGCATTTATTCTACACTCTATTGCATGTCCAAATAGTTGAATATCATCTTGAGAAATATTAAGCTTTGCTCCAGATGCAATCTGAATTTGAAGTTTAATTATATCAAGACCTGTAACCATCTCTGTAACAGTGTGTTCTACCTGAATTCTTGTATTCATTTCCATGAAATAGAAATTGTTATGCTTGTCAACTAAGAATTCTAAAGTACCAGCTGAGTCATAATTTATTGCTTTTGCAAGTGTAACTGCAGCTTCTCCCATTGCCTTTCTTACATTTAATGGAAGTGAAAAAGATGGTGCTTCTTCAATAAGTTTTTGATGTCTTCTTTGAATAGAGCAGTCTCTCTCTCCCAAATAGATTACATTACCATATTTATCTCCTAAAATCTGAATCTCTATATGTCTTGGATTTTCAACAAATTTTTCTATATATACATCTGGATTTCCAAATGCTGATCCAGCTTCTGTTTGAGCTGCAACTATATTTTTTTCAAGTTCTTCATCATTTCTGGCGATTCTCATTCCCTTACCACCACCACCAGCAGTGGCTTTTATCATAACTGGGTAAGTGATAAATTCATTTACCTGTTTTTTGGCTTCAGAGATGCTAGTGATTATTCCAGTTCCGTTAGTTACAGGAACATTATTTGCTACAGCAGTTGCTCTGGCAGTTGCTTTATCTCCCATTTTTGAGATACACTCAGGTCTAGGTCCAATAAATGCAATATTATGCTCTTTACAAATAGATGCGAATTTTGCATTTTCAGAAAGGAACCCATATCCTGGATGGATAGCATCGGCTCCTGTTATTTCAGCAGCTGCAATAATATTTGGAACTTTAAGATAAGACTCTGAGCTTGAAACTCCACCTATACATACAGCTTCATCTGCTAATCTAACATGGAGACTGTCCTTATCAGCTTCAGAATACACAGCAACAGTTTTAATATCCAATTCTTTTGCTGCTCTTATAATTCTAACTGCTATTTCTCCCCTATTAGCAATAAGTATTTTATTAAACATTACATTTCCTCCCGATAATCCAAAATTGTCAGATTATGAAATTTTTACTTTTATTAATGGTTTACCATAATCAACTGGGTCTCCATTTTTTACATAGATATCTTCTATCACACCAGAAAACTTAGAAACAACTGGCAGAGCTACCCCAACAGCTATAACATTTCCAAGTTCCTCTCCCTCTTTTACACTTTGTCCAATTGATATAATTGGAGAACCATCTTTTTTAATAAAGTTGTATCTTCCTACATGTTCTGATACTATATCTTTATGATTTTTATCTATTTTTTCTTCGTTACATTCTTTCTTTTTAGGTTTTTCTTGAACTTTTTTCTTTTCTTGAACAGGATCAGCTTTGATAGTTATTTTAACGTCAGATGTCTCAAAAGAGATCTCTGTAAGTTTCTTTTCCTGAAGAATTTTCATTAATTCTTCAACAGTTTGCATATCACCCTTCATAGAATCCTCCTTATTTTTTATATATTTTACCATTAAGTACTGTATATTTCAATATAATTTGAGTTTCAACGAATTGTAACCTTATCTTCTCCCATGAGTTTTACAATTTCTGAAAGAAAATGAGATGACAGCTCCACTTTAAATTTTGTAAGTCTTACTTTTTTTATATTCTTTCCTTTAATGGCAAAGTACACAGGTGCATCACCTGGATAACTTTTAATAATATCTCTAAGTCTGCTGAATTTTTCTTTATCCTTTTCAAGAATAAGAATATATAGACGATTACTTTTTTCTCTTAGAATATCATTTAGGAACATTATATCACGGATTATAATTTTTTTCTTTTCTTCACCTTTAAAATAGTCAATCTGGCTATTTCCTCTGATAAAGACCGGTTTTCCCTCTACAAATATATGAACATATCTTTGATAATCTCGTGGAAAAGCGATACATGATATAGAGTTGTAATAATCTTCAATATCAAATATAGCCATAATTTCAGATTTTTTAGTTACCACTTTTTTTATATTTCTCAATATTCCGTAAGTCTGTACAAAACCTGTATTTTTATCCTCTTTTATCTCTGTAATAGGAGTGAGTCTAAATGTAGTAATGATATCTCTAAATTTATCCAATGGATGTGCACTGAAATAAAATCCCAGATACTCTTTTTCTTTTGCAAGTATCTCATCAAGGGAATACTCTTCTGCCTGAGGCAGAGTAAATTTTCCAAGAGCTGATTTTGCCATTCCAAAAAGGTTCATCTGTTGAATATCATCCTCTTTAAGCTTTCTATTTGCAAAATCCATTATTTTATCTATGGCTTCAAATTTTTGTCTTCTATTTCCAGGAAGTGAATCTAAAGCTCCAGCAAGTATTAGTGATTCTAAAGCTTTTTTATTGAGTCCATAGCTTCTTGTTCTCACTACAAAGTCTTCTAAATCTTTAAAATCGCCATTTAAGTTGTGTTCTTCCATTATTTTATCAACAATTCCCTCTCCTACATTTTTTATTGCTGCAAGTGAGAAGACAATTCCCTCTTTATCTACAATAAATTTAGAAGTAGGCTTATTTACATCTGGAAGATGAAGTTTAAGTTTATGGTATTTAGCATCTTCAACATAAAAGGCAATATTTTCAATATGTGCCATTTCTGATGTCATAAGTGCAGCATAGTAATGTTTTAGATAGAATGCTTTAAAATATGCAGTCCAATATGCAATTAGAGCATAAGCAGCAGAGTGAGATTTATTAAATCCATATCCAGCGAACTTATCTATAAGCTCAAACATCTCCATGGCTTTTTCTTCACTATATCCATTTTCAACAGAACGTTTGATAAATTTATCTCTGTTCTGTTCCATTATTTCAATGTTTTTCTTACCCATGGCTCTTCTTAGCAGGTCTGCTTCACCTAAGGAATATCCAGCCATGATATTTGCAATTTTCATTACCTGTTCCTGATAAAGTATAACCCCGTAAGTTTCTTTCAAGGTCTCTTCAAGAGAAGGGTGAGGATATTTTATTTCAATAGTTCCATTTTTACCATTAATGAAATCATCTACCATTCCAGAACCTAATGGTCCAGGTCTATATAGTGCAAGTAAAGCTATAATATCTTCAAATTTATCAGGTTGAAGTTTCATAAGGATATTTCTTATTCCTCTAGATTCCAATTGGAACACTCCAGAAGTATCTCCACGTGATAGCATATCATAGACTTTTTTAGAATTTAAAGGAATCTCATCAAGTTTTATCTCTTCACCAGTATCTTCCTTTATATATTCAATAGTTCTTTGAATATTAGTCAGGTTTCTCAATCCCAAGAAGTCCATTTTTAGAAGTCCAAGATCTTCCAGTTCCTTCATTTGATATTGAGTTGAAACAACTTTTTTACTATCACAATATAGAGGAACATTATCAGTTAATGGGTCTTTAGTTATAACAATACCTGCAGCATGGATAGATGCGTGTCTAACTTTGTTTTCTATTTTTGCTGAAACATCTATAATCTGCTGAATCTCTTTGTCTTCCAGATAGAGCTTTCTAAATTCATCTACACTGTTTAAAGTTTCTCTGATAGTTGTATTAAAAGGAACAAGTTTAGCTATTTTATCTACTTTTGAAAGAGGAGTATCCATAACTCTTCCAACATCTCTAATAGCAGCTCTTGCTTTCATTGTTCCAAATGTAATAATTTGTGCTACCTTGTCAGCACCATATTTTTCAATAACATACTCAATAACTTCCTGACGCCTTTCCTGACATATATCTATATCAATATCTGGCATTGATATTCTTTCTGGATTTAAAAATCTTTCAAAAATAAGATTATACTTTAAAGGATCCAATTGAGTAATTCCAAGTGCATAGGCAACTAAACTTCCTGCAGCAGATCCTCTTCCTGGCCCTATTGGGATATTGTTTCTTCTGGCAAAATCTATAAAGTCCCATACTACAACAAAGTAACCAGCATATCCCATTTTTTCTATTATTCCAAGCTCATATTCAATTCTTCCAACAATACCTTTGGTAAGACCTAATGGATAACGTTTTGCAAGCCCCATATATACAAGTTTTCTTAAGAAGGCTTCTATACTTTTCATACATGTTGGCAGTTTGTATTCAGGAAATTTAAATTTTCCAAATTCAATATCAACATTACATCTTCCAGCTATCTCAAGAGTATTATCAATAGCTTCCATGTATTTAGGACCCAGTCCATCAAGAACCTGTTCTCTACTTTTAAAAAATAGTTCCTTTGTATTTATTCTCATTCTGTTAGGGTCATTTAATTTAGCACCAGTTTGAATACAAATCATAATATCCTGCAGTGTATGATCTCCCTGATTTACATAGTGAGTGTCATTTGTTGCTACAAGTTTTAAATCATTTGCTTTAGCTAAATCATAGAGTTTTTCATTGAGTATCTTTTGTTCTTCGATACCATTTCCCTGTACCTCTATATAGAAGTTGTTTTTTCCAAAAATTTCAATGTATTCATTAAGAGCTTTATTTATATTTTCCTCAGGCTCTTTATCCATAATTCTACGTGATATTTCTCCGTTCATACATGCTGACAGAGCAATAAGACCACTGCTATGTTCCTTAAGATATGCTTTATCTACACGAGGTTTATAGTAAAATCCACGAAGATAACTTTCAGAACTTATTTTTAGTAGATTCTTATAACCTTCATAATTTTCAGCTAACAATACAAGATGGAAATTTCGACCTTCTCTATCTTCCATACCTTTTTCTGAAATGTATGCTTCAAGACCAATTATTGGTTTTATACCGTTTTTTTTCGCCTTCTTATAAAGCTCCAGGACTCCAAAGAGATTTCCATGGTCAGTGATAGCTATAGCTGGCATATTGAGAATTTTAGCTTTTTCTATATATTCATCTATTTTTCCTACTCCATCTAGAAGACTGTACTCAGTATGTAGATGAAGATGCACAAAACTCTTATTCATGGGCCCTCCTTATTATTTATATTAATATTTGATTTTTATCTTTTTAAAGTTTTTTTATATTCTTTTTATATTAATGTAGTTATTTTTCCCTCTACTATATTGTACTATCAAATCTCTTTACTTCAAATAAAAAAATCATTTAAGAGGGTGTTTTTTCCTAATTAAGAGGAAATGAGTGGATAAAGATAGTTCAATTATAAAAATAAATCTCAAAATAACTATTCATATTTTTAATGATTACATATAGAAAATGAATAGTTAAAAAAAGAGTTTATAGAATATTTTTTTAAAAATATCAACTTTAAAATTTTTCAAACTTTCAAAATATGTTGATTTTATTGAGTTTTTAAAAGAAAATAAAAAATATTGAATTTGTTAAGTATTATTTAGTATTCAAAAAATGAGGAATTCAGAAATGGTTACTTTTTTCTATATAAGAGAGCAAATATTGATTTTATTAAGATTGTCAAAATATAATTCTTGACTTTAAAAGGGAATATTGATATAACTTAGAGTGAAAGTCCATATATTGACAACGTGTTTATAAAAAAGTCAATAATCACTACAATTGTTTAAAAGCACAATTAAAAAAACACAAAAAATTGTGAAAAGGGGTTAAAAATTATATAAAAAAGTGGTATACTAAATATGGCAAGTACCAGTCTAGTATAAATTTTGACTTTAAAAACCGTACATCAAAGCAGAATAGTTATACTGTAAAGGACTAGGGTATAAAAGACTATACTTTAAAAAAGGAGCGTTTTCTAACTTTTTCAGCTCCTGTATATTTGTTAAATATGAAAATGTTTACAAATACAATAGAAAAAGTATTTTATAGGTCAAGCAAGAATAATGAAAAAGGAAAATTTTTTGTAGGAGGATTAAAATAATGGAATTTAATATGCCT
>NZ_JADRHM010000091.1 GCF_018205345.1 Fusobacterium sp. DD2 | reverse complement strand
TGGGAGGAATATATGTCAGCAAAACAATTTGCCATTTCTTTTGGGATAGGAGCTAGTTTATCATCTACATTCAGCAAAAATATACAAGCATCTAAAGATGGACTTGCAAAAATCGAAGAACGTATTGACAAAGTAAGACAAGCAAAAATGAAATTAGATGGATTAGAAAAAACCAAATTGATGGCGAAAGAAAATAAAAGTGAACTTAAATATACTGAATCTCAGTTAGGAAAACTTAAACAAAAATTAACTGAGACGAATGAATATGGTAAAAAATTAAATACCACATATAAAAATTTAGAAAAAGAAGCAATAAATTTAACAAGTCAAAAAAAAATATTAGAAAAAAAATTAAAAGATTTGACAAAGCAAATTGGAAAAAATACAGAAAAAAATGAAGTTCTTGAAAAGGAATATAAGAAATTAAAAGAAGAAAGCATAAAAGTAACAGAAAAACTTAAACCATTACAGAATAATTTAGACAAAGCAAAAGAAAAATTACAAGGAAATAATAAAGCTAGTCAAGATTTGAGAAATCAGCAATTAAAATTAGAAGATACAATTGAAAGATTAAGAGATAGAAACAAGCAACATACAGAAACAATTAAAGAAGTAACAGAAAATCTAAAAAAACAAAATATAGTTGCTAAGGATACGAGTAAAGTATATACAGAGCTTGAGCGAAAAATGCAGAATTTAGAGAAAGCTAAAAAACTATATATAAAAGCAGAAGGGCTAAAAACTAGAGGAGATAATATTTCTAAAGCTGGTAATATTCCATTAGTGACAGGAGCTGCTGCAACTGGAATAGCTTATCAAACACTGGATACAGCAATAAAAGCAGAAAGTGCTTTTGCTGGAGTGAAGAAACAGTTTGATTTTAACGATAAGAAAGATGAAGATAACTTTAAAAAAGATCTTTTAAATTTAGTTTCTGAAAAAAAAATAGCAGTTAGTTTGGAAGAACTATATGGTATGGCTGCAAATGCTGGTCAATCTGGATTGAATAAAGATGAAGCGATAAGTTATATTGAATCGGCTGCAAATATGGCTATGGCATTTAATATGGGGCGTGAAGAAGCAAGTGAGTATATGTTTGCATGGAAAAATACTTTTAATATGAATTTAGATCAGTTAAAAGAATTATCAGATCAAATAAATGTTCTAGGAAATAATACTGGAGCTTCTGAAAAAAAAATAAGTGAATATATAACAAGAATGGGAAATATGCCTAAAATAATTGGAATGACTACAGCTCAAACCGCTGCACTGGGAGCAACATTAATGGAAATGGGTATGGCTCCAGAAGTTGCTGCAACTGGGACTAAAAAACTATTAACTATACTAAATAAAGGTTTTGCAACGACTGAACGGGAACAGCAAGCATTACAAAAATTAGGACTAGACCCAGTAAAGTTAGCAAAATCTGCAAAAGCAAATCCTGAAAAAGCATTAGAAATAGTTTTTAATCGACTGAGTAAAGTAAAAGATCACGAACAAGGTGCTGTATTATCAATGTTGTTTGGAGAAGAAGGTAAAGTTGCAGCTGCAAATTTAATGGGTTCATTTGAAAAATATAAAAAGAACAGTAGTTTAATTAAAGATAAAAATATCTATGAAGGTGCTTCAGAAAAAGAGGCGGAGATACAAAAGAATACAACCGCCAATCAACTACAAGTTATAAAGACAGAATTTGACGTTTTAAAGGCTGATCTAGGAACAGAATTATTACCATTAATAAAAGAAGGAGCAAAATATACTAAAGAGTTACTCGAAAGACTAAGAAATTTTATTCAAGAAGATCCTGAAAGATTTAAAAGACTAGTTAAATTATTTATTAGAGGAACAGGGGTAATGTACGCATTAGGTGGTGCATTAAAAATAACTGGGATAGCAATTAAAGGATATGCAGGTTTAGTAAAATTTTCAGGATTTGTTATAGAAAAAGATTTATTGGGAAAAACACAAAGAGCAAGTGGGGCATTATTAAAATTTTCAAAAAATATAGGAACTATGGGGATAAAATTTTCTAGATACTTAGGTAGAGGAATAGTAGCTGGAGGTAAATATATATTTGGAGCAATAGGTAGTGTAGGAAGAGTATGTATGGCAGCATTTACTAATCCAGTTGGACTTGCAATAGCAGGGATAATAGCTTTAGTAGTTGCTGGATATGCTTTGTATAAAAACTGGGATACAGTTAAAGAAAAAGCAGGGCAACTAAGAGATAAAGTAAGTGAACTAATAGATAAATATTGGTTTTTATTGGGTCCTATTGGAGCTTTAATAAAGGGAGGAAAGGCACTTTATAATAACTGGGAGACTATAAAGACAAAAGCAAAAGAACTAGGAATAAAAGCTTATGAATTAGCCGATAAATATTGGTATTTATTAGGTCCATTAGGTTCTATTTTTAAAGCAGGACAATTACTTTATAAAAATTTTGATGATATAAAAGTCAAAGCAATAGAATTAAAAGATAAATTAATTGATTTTGTAACATCAAGTATTGAAAATTGGGATGTATTTAAAGAAAAGACTATGAATATTTTAAGGATCCCTTTTGATTGGTTAGATGAAAAGATACAATCTCTTAAAGATAAATTCAGTGGTATAATTGACATTTATAATGAAGTTAAAGACTTTAATATAGGTGGAAAAATAAGCAGCGGTATTAACTGGGTAAAAGATAAAATCCCTGGTTTTGCTAATGGTGGGATTGTAAATGGTCCTACACTAGCAATGGTAGGAGAAGGGAATTATCCAGAAAGTATAATTCCACATGATGGAAGTGTTAGAAGTTTAAATCTTTGGGAACAAACAGGTAAATTACTTGGATTAAAATCTTCTGATTCAGCTCCAGGAACAATAAATATTAATTATGCACCTGTTATAAATGCACAGAACAAAGAGGAGCTCCAAAGCATTTTAACAAAGGATAAATATGACTTCTATAAGCATTTTGAGGAGTGTATGAAAAAATATGAAAGAGAAAATTTTAGAAAAGGATATGGAAGATAAATATATAACAGTATTAGGTGATACATGGGATAGCATTGCATATAAATTATATAATAATTCTCTTTATTTTGATAAATTAATGGAACTAAATCCACAATATCATGGGGTAATTATTTTCAATGCTGGAATGACAATCAAATATACTCCAACAGATTTATCAGAACAGTTTGATATTGCACCTTGGAGAAGATGATAAATGAAAAATACAAGATATTTAAAAATACAAGTTATTTATGAGGGAAAAGATATAACAAATGATATATCAAAAGATATTATTTCATTTGATTATTCAGATTCTATAAATGAATTTGATAGTTTAAACTTAACGATCCAAAATCGAAAAAGATTATGGATGAATTCATGGAATCCGTTAAAAGGAGATAAATTAAAGGTAAATGTTTATCTTTTTAACTGGGAAATAGAAGATAGGGTAATAAATATTCCTGTTGGAACTTTTTATATTGATAAAGTTTCATATAGCGGTATTCCTGATATAGTGAGTATTTCTGCATTATCAGTAAATGTAACAACAAATATAATGGATGATAAAAAAAATCATGTTTGGGAATCCGTAAGTTTCAAGAAAATTGTAGAAGATATTGCAAAACAAAGTAAATTGGATCTTATTTATGATTGTAAATTTGAAAGAAATTACATACGAGTAGAGCAAAAATTAGAGTCAAATTTTAATTTTTTAAAAAGACTAGGAGAAGAAATTGGTGTTGTAATAAAACTGTACAATAATAAGTTAATAGTTTTTGAAGAAACTGTATATGAAAAAAAAGAGAGTAAATTATTGATTACAAGAGATGATATAGAAAATTATAACTTAGAGATTGATGATACAGATACATATGCTGGATGCAAAATAACTTATACTGATTCTTCAGGAAAGAAAATGGAAGCAACTTTTTTTTCTAAGCAAAGATCAGGATATAAAAGAAATACAAAAAGAGTATTGCTTATAAATGAAGATAAAGCTATTCCAGGAAAAGATAAAAGCAAAGTAAGAGAGTATCTAGGAAAAATAGCTGAAAAAGCTTTACGAAATAAAAATAAAAACTCTATAAGGGCTAATATACAAATGATTGGAAAAGAAAAAGTGTTATCAGTCGGTGATTGCATAGAATTATTATCTTTTGGTATCTTTAATGGAAAGTATATGATTACTAAAATTTCAACTGATTTAACCACATATAATCTTAATTTAGAATTACAAAGAGTTGAGGAGAGTGATAATGATGACAGAAATTAGGTTTGCTACTGTTTCAGTAGTAAATCATAAAAAAGGAACTGTAAAAGCTGTTTATAATGATCTTGGAATCACTACACCTGAGCTTATTGTATTTCAAGGTAGAAACAAAGGGACAAAACATTATTCGATGCCTGAGATTGGAGAAAATGGATTATGCTTGATAACAGAAACAGGCCGAGGATATTACCTCGGCTCTGGATATGATGATACAGAAATTATAATGGATGATGCAGCAAAGGGAAAGCATATAACATTATACCCAGATGGTACACAAATTGAATATGATGAAAGTAACTCAACATTAAGTATAAATTGTAAGAATGAGATAAAAATAAAGTGTAGATCTCTAAATGTGATAGCAGATGAAGTAAATATAACAGCTAAAACTAATATAAAAGGCCCTGTAAATGTCCAAGGAGCTGTATCTGCAAGTGAAGATGTAATAGCTGGAAATATATCTCTTAAAAAGCATAAAACAAAAGGGGTTAAAGCTGGAAATGATGTTTCAGGACCGCCAGAATAAAGGTGATAAAAATGGTTGTAGGAAGTTTAGGTAAAACAATATTTGCTTGTAGTTCTTTTTTTGTTAGAACTTTTAATAATTTAACTAAAAGTTCTAATTACAGGTGGATAGAACATAAAGTAATAGGAGAAAAACCAAAGTTGCAGTTTGATGGAGTAGATTTAGAAAATATAAAATTTAATATAATTTTAAGTGCTGCATATAATCTTAATCCTGCATTAGAAGCACATAAACTAAAAGAAAAAGCTGCAGATGGAGAGAAGTTTAAATTGATAATTGGAGGAGAAGTCTTAGGAGATTACGTTATAGCAAGTATAAATGAAACACATAAACAGTTTACTGCTTTCGGTAATGTAACACGTGTTGATTTATCTGTTGAATTAAAGGAGTATAACTAATGGAATTTATATTTGATTTTAGTGAGAAAAAAGACTATAAATTTACACCTAATCTTTATGAAGAAATAGAACAAAATATAGAAAATGCAATAAATAGAATAAAAGGTAATGTTGTATTAGCAAGACAAAAAGGAATTGATTATAACATAATTGATAAGCCTGATAATATAAAGATTGCACAATTAACTGCAGATGTAGTTGAAGAAATTGAACGTGAGGAACCAAGATTTAGCATAAAGAAAATACTTATTGAGAACTCATCCCCATCTAATATTATTTTGAAGATAAAGGGTGATATAAATGTTTAAATTTATTGATGTAAATGTAACTGAAATACAACAAAAACTAAAAACAGGTTATGAAGAAGTAATGAATCTAAAAGTCTCTGAAGGAGATCCAATAAATGACTATATAAATTGGGTTAGTTACATAATTAGATTATTAGAAAATGAAATAAATTATACTGCAAATATGAATCTTTTAAGATTTTCTGAGGGTGAATATTTAGATGCAATAGGAGAATTAGTTGGAGTTAGAAGGGTACAACCTAAAGGAGCAAAAACTAAAATAAAATATACATTTTCTAAAATCTTTTCAGAAGTAATAACTATACCTGCAGGAAATAAAACTTCAGATGGAAATGTTTATTTCGCTCTAGATAATAATATAGAACTTGCAATTGGGAAAAGAGAAGTAATAGGTATTGCAACATGTGTTTCTCCAGGTAAGATAGGAAATGATATTTTACCAGGTAAAATAAATACTTTAGTTGATGATATACCTTTTTTAATGAAAGTTGAAAATATTGAAGCAACTTCTGGTGGATTGGAAATGGAGAATGATAACGAATTAAGGAAAAGAATAAAACTAAGACCAACTGCTTTTAGTACTGCTGGGCCTAAAAGTGCATATGAATATTATGTAATGACAGCTAATACAGATATAATTGATGTAAATGTATATACAGAAGAAAAAACACCAGGAACAGTTAATATAATTCCATTATTGAAAAGTGGAAAAATACCAGAGCAACAAGTTTTAGAAACTATTTCAAAAAATCTAGATGATGAAATTAGACCTTTTACTGATAAAGTAGTTGTTAAAGCTCCAATAGAAGAAACTTATAGCATAAACATAAAATGGTGGGCGAGAAAAGGGGATAACATAACAGAAGTTACTAATAATATAACAGATGCTGTAAATACTTATGTATTATGGCAATCAGAAAAGTTGGGAAGGGATATTAATCCAGATAAATTGATACAATTATTAATATCTGCTGGAGCTAAAAGAGTTGAGATTGCAGAGCCAACATTAAAAAGAATAGACAGAACAAAGGTAGCAAAAATAAGTAGCAAAAATATTTCATATCAAGGAGTAGAGGATGAGTAAGTATAAATTAGAAGATACAGATTATCAAATTGTATTTCCACAAAATTTAGAAAAATACAAAAATTTGAAGTACTTAGCTAAAGAATTTGAAGAGTGCTTAAAAAACAATGTTGTGTCTATTATTCCTAATTTAGCAATACTAAAGAATCTAGAGAGCCAGTCTGATTTTATTCTCGATACTCTAGCAGAACAATTTTCGATTGATAACTGGGATGAAAAGTTTCCAAAAGAAAGAAAAATACAATTAATAAAAGCTGCCTATTGGGCACATAGTAAAAAAGGAACAAGAAAAGCTGTTGAAACAGAGGTAAATAAACTTGGTTATAATGTAAAACTTTGTGAATGGTGGGAATGTGGAGGAGATCCTTATACTTTTAGAGTTATTAGTAATACAGGATATATTGATACTGCTTGGGCACTTAAAATTGTAAGTGCACTTGAAAGAATAAAAAATGTTAGAAGTGTTTTAGAAGTTATAAATATAACAATAGATGCTGATCCTAAATTACAAACAATAGTTGGATATAAGGAGATTGCAGTTCATAAAGATATAATTGAAGCACCAGCTGATAAAAATCTAAATAGCTATATAAACATAATTGCTTATAAACAGATAATTGGAGGTATTAAGAATGAAATTTAATGGACTTACTAAAGTTGGTAGAGAATATCTTGCAAAAGTAACAGCTAATAAAACACCAATTACTTTTGCAAAGATTAAATTTGGAAATGGAAATTTAGATGAAAAAGATAATCCTATGACTTTTACTGATATAAAGTCGATAAAGGCAGAGAAAAGCATATTAAAAATAGAACAACATGATGATGCAGTAAAAATAATAACACAGTTAGATAATGTAAAGCTAGAACAAGGATATTATCCACGTGAAACAGGTATTTATGTTAGTGATGGAGATAGTGAGATCCTTTATTACTATATAAATGATGGAGAAGAGACAAGTTATTTACCTCCTGAGAGTAATGGACCTGTAAGATTTGATATAGCTGTGAATCTGATAGCAACTTCTGAAAGTGTGCTTACAGTAAGGAATGATGGTAAAGATTTATACATAACTAAAGATTATTTTGATAATGAATTAAACAAAAAGGAAAATGTAATAGAAAAAAAATCTGCATTTAACAAAGACTTTGGAATAGAAGCTGGAACAGTGCTTGAAGGAAATAAATATCCTATCATAGAAAACAAATTTAAAGGTATTGTTGGAAATGAAATTAATGCAACATTTATACAAGATTCAGGGCAAAAAACAAAAGGTAAATTTTATTTAGATAGAAATACAGGAAAACTTTATAGATGTGTAAATAATACGAACAGTACAACAAATTCAACAGATAATTTTCAAGATATTTCTTTAGATACTGTTTC